>JAYEJK010000155.1:0-14312 GCA_034660535.1 Thermodesulfobacteriota bacterium
CTTCCGTTTATAATACCATCTTTCACACATTTTTCAGAACTGCATTTTGGACAAATAGCCATGAGACCTCCTGTGGTAAGTTGAGACCTCATGATAGCATAGCTATATTAAATTAACAATGCCTAATCTTCGCCGCAGTCTTCACATCGGTAGATGGTGACGCCATAGGCTTCGGAACGGCAATTGACAATTGCGGAGATAACCTTTTGGTGTTGAACCGGCAGGCCTGGAAAGGCTGTCAAATATTCAGGGGAGTATTCCCGAAAGATGTTTGTGATCGCACCCATAATCACACCTCCCCCATGACGGAGTTGATGATCTGGTAGGCGTCTTCCATGCCTTTGTTGGTAAGATGCAGGTAGACCATGGTGGTTTCGATATTTGAATGACCGAGATTTTTTTGAATGACCCGCAGATTGACACCGGCCTCCAGCAGATGAGTGGCGTAGGAATGTCGAAGAGTATGGACGGATACCCTTTTTTTGCGAATGGAGGCGGCAAATTTGGCTTTTCTGAAAGCGCCTTGAACGCCTTCGATGGACATGGGCCGTTCGGCAGTGGGGCCGTCTTGTCCACCTCTTCCCATGGCAGGAAAAATAAGGCGCTTATGTCGATGAGTGAGCCGGTAACGACGGAGTAAGGCATAGGTTGACTCCGGCAGGGGCACATAGCGGTCTTTGGCACCTTTGCCACGGTGGACATGGACCATATTTCTCTGACCGTCGATATCTGAGACTTCCAGATACAATCCTTCCTGGAGCCGCAAGCCACAGGTGTAGACGGTCATCAGATAGGCATAGTTATGAAAAGGGCGGACCTTGGCAAATACTGTTTTGTACCACCAATACTTTTCCATAATTTCCTCCTTGGGAGTAAAGGGTTGAAAAAAAATGTGTCTTTCTTCCCGTAACGGCCAAAGAGGGCGAATTCGTAAAGGTTGTGCAAGGGTGGGTAGGTGAAAAGTTGTTTAAAAACAAGGTGGGAGATTGATTATTTGGCAGAATCTGCCGCGTAGCGGCTTACTTGAACAAGTCGTTAAAGGCCGACTGCGATTCTCAGCATGAAATCACAAATATAGGAATATTCAAATGATCAGAAAGGTTGTTAAAATAAAAAATTTAGATGATGAAAATCTAATTTCAGATGATTTGCAATATTGGTTAAGCAAATTACCTAAAGAGAGGATAACAGCAGTTGAATATTTAAGGAGACAATTTCATGGAGGTACAGCAAGACTTCAAAGAGTTGCTAGAGTTATTCAACGCACATAAGGTTAAGTACATGATTGTGGGAGGCTATGCATTAGCATTTCATGGTGCACCCAGATATACGGGAGACATCGACATATTTGTGAAACCAGATTCAAAAAACTCAAAGAAAATTTTAAAAGCTCTTGATGAATTTGGTTTTAGTTCATTTGGTCTAAAAGAAGAAGATTTTATAAATCCAAATAGAGTTGTTCAACTCGGATACCCACCTGTTCGTATTGACATTATTACATCAATTTCTGGCATATCATGGGATGAAGCATACAAAAAATGCATCAAAGGTGATTATGGGAATATTTTTGTATATTATATTGGTAAAGATCACTACATTTTAAATAAACAAGCTTCAGGCAGAAAAAAGGATATTGCTGATTTAGAAGCACTTGGTGAAGAATAGGTAAATTCTGGTTAAGCCGAACAATCTCTTACAGCGGAGCGCAAAAAACCGCGCCCGCTGAAGAGTAACGTTATTTTTAAGGAATCAAATTGGAAGTATTAAAATTTGTCACAGATGAAACCCCTTTTGCCTGTTGGGATTGGGAGTTGCACAAGAAGAACTTGGAGTTTTTGGAGGGAATTAACTCGGAGTACTTCGGGTATATTGTTGATTGCAATATTGACAAGTTAGAAGGCGACTTGAAGCATCAGGCAGCAACATCATTGATAATCGTTCACAGGCCCTCCATCTGAACGTGATCAGTCCGGCTCACATATTACTTATATAGTGAGCCGCACTGCTAACGCCCATATGGAGCGCCTGAGAACGATTACAGTCTTAAGGAGTCTGCAAAATATGGGGCCCCTCTGAACGGTTACCATCATTGAGACTTGCATATTCCCACGGACTAGAAACATTATTTGCTTTACTATGTTCCGCTGCTCAGGCCCCACAATGTTCGGTTGGGTGGGTGCTCAATTACAGAAATATCGATCTTATTAATCTTGTTAAAGAGATATCAAAGCAAGAACCCATTTACACTCGTTTTAAAGGGGAGCATTCTAACCTTGCTCTGGGTAGAATTTGGCATAAATTTCTTTTCTATCGATCTCTCTGTATCGCTCGATAATGGTATCATAGGTGCTGTTATATTTTGCACATCTGAGTTTCAAGATATTATTTGCATTCGTTTCATATATGGCGCAGAGTCGTACCTTTTCTTCAGGAACTAACCCCGCCTCTTTTATGGTCAGTAAGGCTTCAGACAGTTTCTTGTCATCTTGAACTTGATGCCAGCTAATGAGATGGATAATCCTGTCCCTGTCAATTAAATACAAGCGGTTCAGGAAGAATTGGTACAGACATTTGATCCGCGGGGCAGTCTGATATAAAACGTCGATCCCACACCAGGCGTGCTTCTGGCAGTAATTTCCCCACCGTGACGAAGCACAATTTTCTCGCAGGTTGCCAATCCCATACCGGTCCCTTCATATTCTCCCCAGGAATGGAGACGTTCAAAGGGGCGGAATATTCGATCCAGGTATTTTTCGTCAAAGCCGATTCCATTATCCTCGACCATAATCTCAACCATTGTGCTGCCCTTAATGAGTCTGCCGCTGATTCTCACATGCGGTTCCGACCACTCCCTGGAATATTTGAGGGCATTAATGATAACATTCTGAAACAACTGCCTGATCTGTATCCTGTCTCCCTCCATGGCCGTCAAATGACCAATATCGACCCTTCCGCCGGTCTTGTTGATCTGCTCCTCCAGATCATCAACCACTTCAGCCATCAGGACATTTAAGTTAATCGGCTCAAACGGTCTGTCACATGCCGTGATTCTTGACAAATCAAGCTGGGCATTGATAAGCTGTTCCATTTTTCTAGCCGACCTTATGATCCGCTCCAGATAATTACAACCTCTGGGACTCAATTCACCGGCGTGACGATTCATTAACCGTTCAGCGAATGCGTTTATCAGGAGCAACGGCTCCTTGAGATCGTGCGAGGCGATGTGGGCAAAATGCTCAAGCTCAGCATTGGAATTCTCAAGCCTTCCCGTCAACCGTTTAAGTTCATCCTCTGCCATTCGACGTTCCGCGATTTCCATCTTAAGCAGTTTATTTGATTTAAGAAGTTCAGATGTCCGCTCATCCATCAATTCTGAAAGATGAGAGCTATACTCTTCCAATTCTTCTTCCACCTTTTTCAATTCAGTAATATCGAAAAAGACTCCGTCCACCATCAACGTGCCGTCCTTCTCGTGGACAATCCCGGCCCTGTCATGAATCCATATCCACTCACCATCCTTTTTCCGAAAACGATACCTTACATCAAACTTCCCGGACTCAGGATAATTCCTTGATTCGGCAACCTGGTAAAAAAGCCGGCTGAACTCCTTTGCCACTTGCGCCGAATCTTCCTGGTGTATCCTAGAAAACTTGCTCATCAATTCCAACATTTCCGATGGAATGAAACCGCAAACCGATTCAACATTCGGACTTATGTAAACAAAGTTTCCATTCTGATCCGCCCGCCAGGTAACATCAGGAACGTTTTCAACGAGTGAACGATATTTCTCTTCACTTGCGACAAGCTCCTTTTCAAAAGTCATCCGCTCGGTGATGTCCTGAATAATTATAATATTACCGCTATACTCGCCGTTTATGTCACCCAGGAATGTCCCGCCGAACATGACCGTCTTTTCTTCACCCTGCACAGAAGTCACGCACCGGAGGTTTAAAAAAGAGGTCTGAGCTTCCAGGGCCGCTTCCAGGCCGCATTCAACGCATACATCTTTCCCGAATATATCACTGCACTCCTTTCCAACCACATCCTTTTCCTTTATGCCGAAAAAATCCTTAAAGGTCTGGTTGACATCAACAATCTTGAGATCCCGACCTACAATAAGCGACGGTTCATGCATTCTGTGAAATATTGTAAAATATCGCCTTTTTTCTCGAAGAATAAAAAGATTTGCCTCCTTCAGTTTCATATGGTTCTTGGATTTCTCCATCCTGACCCATTCGGTAAACAGTCTGATTTCAAGTCTGTTAAAATAGCGATTCAGAACTGAAAGCCCACTCTCCCTGTTGTCAGTGTCAGCGTACAATTCA
Source organism: Thermodesulfobacteriota bacterium (assembly GCA_034660535.1). GTDB lineage: Bacteria > Desulfobacterota > Desulfobulbia > Desulfobulbales > DAOVYS01 > DAOVYS01. The sequence goes on from JAYEJK010000155.1 coordinate 4,326, forward strand.
TTGTATAGATCAACAAAAACAAGTCTCAAAAACTTAATCAGCGCTACGCAGTCGCCAAATTGAAGCCCGGTTTTTCTGATCTTCCCGGCAACAACCAATCCCATCCGGCCGGGAGAATCCATTACAAACTGTTTCCCGCCGCTGATCGGTTTTAAAGGCGCTCCTGCATCATGCATCTCAAGGCGCTGCGCCAGATCGTGAACCATATCCGTAAAAATAGTTTTCCATGGGTCCGAGTGGCTTTTAAAATGCTCACCATATCCGAATTCAACGGCATGAGACAGAAACGAATCATAGAGGGAACTTTCCCTGCCCTTGAGTTCAGCTACGTACCGTTCAAACAGTTTATCAAACATATTTTTTTCTCTTACGTTCCTTAAACACAATCCTTAGTGGTGAGCTGTCCAGTCCCAAGCCGGTACGAAACCGGTTTACAAGATACCGATAATACGAAAAATGCACCCCATCAGGATAATTCACAAACATCACAAAAGTCGGCGGCTTTGCAGAGACCTGGGTTGTGTAATAGAATTTAAGTCTCCTGCCCCTGTACAAGGGCGGAGTGTGGTCATCAACCGCCTTTCGTAAAACCCGGTTGATGCGGTTGGTGGGAAACTTCCTGCAGAACTGCGCATAGGTCTTGTTGAGCAATGGGAAAATCTTATTGATTCCAACGCCTGTAAGAGCAGAAATATTCAAGGTCGGCGCAAACCCGACAAACCTGGTGGCCCTGATCACATCATCCATTATCCATTTTTGCCGTTTCTTGTCACGCTTTATGAGATCCCACTTGTTGACCAGCACCATACATGCCCTGCCCCTGTCCAGGCTGTAACCGACAACTTTTGTGTCCTGCTCTGTAATCCCTTCCGAGGCGTCCAGCAGTATCAGGGTGATATCCGAACGCTCCATCGAGGAGAGCGCGCGCATTACGCTGAACTTTTCAAGTTTTGCCTTTACCTTGCCCTTTCGCCTGATCCCTGCGGTGTCAATGAGCAGAAAATGCTTTCCATCCCTTTCCAGCAGTGTATCCACTGCGTCGCGGGTTGTTCCGGGAATTTCGGAAACCACCATCCGCTCTTCACCAAGGAGCCGGTTGACCAGTGAGGATTTTCCGACATTGGGCCTTCCAATGCAGGCAAGGTTTATTGTGTCATCAGGCAGATCCCAGTGCTTTTCCGGGAAAGCCAGGTTTTCCACCAGATCGTCCATGAAATCATTGACGCCGTATCCATGTGCAGCGGATACAGGCCACAACCGCTCTATTCCAAGCTCGTAGAATTGAGGCAGACGAACCTCTTCAACATCCGGTCCGTCCACCTTGTTTACCAGGTAATAAAGCGGCTTGTCCGACTTCCGGAGCATGTCGGCCACCTTGTAATCCTCGTTCGCCAGCCCCTCTTTTCCATCGAGCATGAAAAGAATTACATCCGCGTCTTCTACAGCCTGCCAGGTCTGTTCCTGAATTCTGTCCCCCATACTATTTAATGAATCGATCTCAATACCACCCGTATCAATCAGTATAAACATGCGGTCGTTCCACACTACACGTTCGTAATGACGGTCACGCGTGACTCCCGGAGTTGAATCGATTATGGCCTTCCGGGTCCTGGTAACCCTGTTAAACAAGGACGATTTTCCCACATTCGCCCGACCGACAAGGGCCACCAGAGGACACTGAGTTTCATTCATTAATCACCACTGCCTACGGGCGAGTAGGGGCGATCCTTGTGATCGCCCTAATCAGGGCGAATACAAGATTCGCCCCTACCACGAACCATTATTTCGGCCCCATTCCTAACCTGAAATCACAACGTTGATGGACATTTTGATCATATTATCAAGAGTTACATTCTCTATCAATACCACCATTGCCATGCCACCCAACCTCTTCTGCCGGAACAGCTAATAGAATGGGATGTGGATATCTCATCAGGCCAACTGAGCAACATACTCACAGAAGACAAAATAAATTTCTTAAAACTTCTTCGGGCCGGTAAATCCGATTATGTTCTCAACGAGGACGCTTTTCAATATATGATCAACGAACGTTTTCCCAAATCATCTCTTACTCTTTTAAAAAATCATCCGAAAATCAGGAATATCTTTTTGGCAATATCTCGAAGATCGACTCTCAGGTAAAAATTCGATTTTACCTTTATCTCAACTTGTAGTGCAAGCAAGCGCCGCACCTGGATAACCTGACCATCTCCTTTTCCATCCCATAAATTTGTGTTGGCCTCTTACTTTTCAATGGGCTAGTATATCCTTTTAATAAGTGGCGGCCAAACTCCTGGATTCCCGCTAAGGGTCTGGAAAGAAATAACTTGGGTAATTCCGATCCGAAATGTGTTGCAGATTTAGTCGGTTTGATATTCACGAAACCGCAAGCGTAGCAGGGCTACGGTGAGGATTTCGGGGATGTCAAACCGGCTAAAGGTGTGATACAGTTCGGAAACGGAAAATCCAAGTTATTTCTTTCCAGACCCTAAAGACATGCGGGAATGACCATCCAGGCTCCAGGTCCGTCATTCCCGCATGCAGTTAGCGGGAATCCGGAAAAGAATATTCAAATTTTGCTACCACCACTTATTGAAAAGTTACCTTTTTACAAACCCGCCAATTTTTTCTCGAGTATCGGCAGACTCTCTTCAACCATGTTTCGAAGGCAGCAAAAAGCCCCGCCTTGGCGCATTTGAAGAAGCCGATCGAGCGACTCGGCCGCTGGTTTGATGTAGCGGATAAAGAACGATTTTTTTCTTTTTTGTGAAAGAAATGAAAAGGCGCCAAGTATCTGAAGATTCCTCTGAAGCGCTAGAAAGTAGTATCCTTTACAAAACCGCTCGGAATCAACCGGAATATATTTTTCAAGTGAAGAGAGATAATAGGAAAGCAAATCCTTCTGAAGTTCAATGGAAAGTAAAACGTATGGATCAATTAAAAGTGATGCGAGGTCATAACCAAGCGGGCCGAGACGCGCACCCTGAAAATCAATGATCCTGATTCTCCCTTCATGTACCATGAGATTCCTTGACTGAAAGTCCCTGTGCAGAATGAAGTCGGAAGGCTCCTGCGCGACACGGTCAGCCAAATGATGAAATTCTCCTTCCAGATCGCGTGAACGGTCATCTCCGCTGAGAAACTCCTGCCAGTACTCCCTAAAAAAGTAGCCTGATTCCTTATCAAGCATCACGTTCTTATCATATTGCGCAGTTTCCCAACAACAACGTTTATCAAAACCGTCTACGGCCACGACTTGAAGGCGTATAAGTGAGAGGACTGCCTCCTGATAATACTTGACGATATCAGGGGATGAACCTGATTTTGTCACAAGATCATGGAGTTTGAGATCACCGAGATCCTCAAAGAGCACTGTTCCTGATGATTCCTCAAAAGCAAGGATTTTCGGAACAGGAACACCTCGCGAATAAAGATAGGTCCCGATCTCATGGCAGGCCAGGGCCTCCGCCATCCCGGCAGAGCCTTCCAAAGACGGCAGGACTGCCAGGACTCGAATCCCTTGTTCGTGACTCACCCTGAAAAATCGCCTATGGGACCCATCTCCGGAAAGGACGTCTACCTGCCAATCAGCGACTGCCTTGAAATCATTTCCTCTCAGCAGTTCGAAAATGACCTTGATCTGTTCTGATGACAGCATAAGGGATGTGGAAATAAATAACTTACCCATATAGCGCTCAGATTTAGGTCAGGTTCTATCAAGTAACCACTTTTAAAACCGCAGGCATAGCCGGGCTACGTTGAGGATTTTAAAAGTGGTTACTTGATAGAAGATGGCCTGAAGATGGGATGGGAGATGGGTAAGTTATTTATTTCCACATCCCTAACACCTATACGACTATAGTATCACTCAATACGGCCCCAGGCGCCACTTCCGCGCCATCCCACACGACAACGCGAGTCAGTGTGGCGCCTTTTCCTACTTTTGCATCTGCCCCGATCGAGACCCAGTCGTTCAGTCCGACTTCCGAGCCCATGATAGCGTCCGAGCTTATAAAAAACGGATTACCGGTAACAGATTCCGCTGTTTTCAGATTCTTACCAGTTAACAAAGCAGCGTGAAGATTAAGATAATCAGCCGGAGTTCCCATGTCTGTCCAGAAATGGTCCTTTACAACAAGTCCCTGGACTGTGTGCCCTCTGGAAATGAGCGCCCGGTAACGGTCAATTATATTATAAAAGGAACCCAAAGGTATCTGTTCGAGGATCTCCGGGTTTATCACGTGAATTCCGGTAAAGGCGAGTTCCTTTACTTCATCTGAGTGTTTATGTCGCCCTGCTCCATCCCGAAGCGCAGAGCCAAAGCCCAGAATCCGGCCCTCTTCAGTCACGGAAACATTGTTGAACCTGGGACAGTCATGAAGAACCAGTGTGACTGGATGGCCTGATGCAATGTGATGCTCATAAACCTGAGAATAGTCAATATTGTGATAGATGTCACCGTTTGTGACTAATACAGGCCCATTGACAAAACCGTGCATGGCCAGACGAAGTCCGCCCCCGGTTCCCAGTTCCCTATCTTCCATCTGTACTCTGATGTTTGCCTGGCCGCGTAAAAAATCGGCAATCTGATCGCGTAAATGGAAGGCGTTGACCACAATCGAACGGGTACCCCGGTTATCGCTCATCTCTGTACACGGAAATGCCCGGCAAAGCTGTTTTAAAATCAACGCGAGAAGCGGCCGGCCAAGAACCGGAAAAAGAGGTTTGGGGCGCGCCAGAGAATAGGGCCTGAGCCTGACGCCCAGACCGGCTGCCAGGATCATGGCATTAATGGAAATCATCTAGGAATTGATATAGGTTCCCACGCTGGAATATAGAAACTAACCCAGATAAACTGGAAATTTTTAAAGGTCCTGGACTATTTTCAGTACCCCCCTGAGGGGTATAAGTGCCTTAAAACATGTGGCACCACAGGCGTCACATATAACTTCGGAGTTTTTCTGCCACAAAAAACAAGAAAATTACCACTAAGGCACTAAAAAAATGGTTCATCGCGAATTACTAAGGTAATCCACTTGAACAGCTGTTAGCGCTTAGCTGTTAGCTGTTAGCTGTTAGCTATCTAGCGGAATCTTCTCACTAATCCACGATGAGCCTTTTTTACTCGTTGTTGTTATTCATCATTCATCTTCTGGAATTCCAGTTTTCCATCAGGGAGTTCCTGAATTCCGATTACTATAATACCTGCTTTATCGGCCAGCCTTATCACTTCTTTCCTGTCAAACAAAAGTGCATGGCCGGTCTCCACTGCAAGGACTTCCGCCTTGACCGATGTCATGCTGTCGATCGTATCGGTTCCAATGGCCGGCAGATCGAAACGGAAATCCTGGCCGGGCTTTTTCACCTTTACTACCACGGCCTTTTCCCGGCCCAAAGCCCCGCCCCGTTTAATAGCGGCATCAGTACCTTCAATCGCCTCAATTGCCAGCACTGTCCGGTCTCTCACAACCACACATTGACCGATATCCATCCGGCCGATCCCGCGGGCAATCTGCCAACCGAATCTGATGTCGTCAATATGGGAAGCCGAAGGAGACTTTTTTGTCAGAATTCCTTTTGGGAAAAGGAACTCTTTCAGAAAAAGCGTGGATTCGAGAACCTTGATTCCCTCTTTTTCCAGTTCACCCGCAATTGCCCGGAGAATGGTATCATCCTGCCTGATATCAATCTTGTTCCAGAGGGAAAGGCCTTTTAAATCCGGCAGGATGTCATAAAAAATCCTTGTCTTGGTGATAGTGCCCAGAAAGACCGTGCGCCTGACATCCTCATTTTTGAAAAATTTGATAATTTTACCAAGCTGCCCAAGTTTTATCCAGCAAAAACGGTCGGCTACATCTTCAAGATCAGGCCTTGATTCACCCTTATGGGCCGCAATGACGACCTTATGGCCCTCTTTCTTAGCAGCTCTGGCAAAGAGCAGAGGAAACTGGCCTCCACCGGCAATAATGCCGATCTTTTCACTCATTTCCCGCATTTCTCACTACACTGCGGTTTGAAGTCTTGAAAAAGGCAACAAGTTTTTCAACAAGCTCATTGTCAGGGTTCTCCGCAATCGCCTTGTCCAGCGCATCCTGCAAGAGAAGCCCTTTGGTCCTGAAGATGATTCGAAACGCCTTATGCAGTCCCTGGATTGTCGCCTCATCAACTCCGTAGCGCTTGAGTCCGATGCTGTTTATACGCGTAACCCGCATCCCGGCCCTGGTCCCGGCAAGGATGACGAATGGGGGCACATCCTGATTTATCCCTGAAAGGCCGCCGATAAATGAATGCGCGCCTATCCTGATAAATTGCTGAACAGCGACAAGTCCACCTAAGGTGACATGATCTTCAACCTCAACATGCCCGCCCAACGTAGCGGCATTTGCCATGATAATATCATCGCAGATAATGCAGTCATGGGCAATATGAACATAGGCCATGAAAAGATTATTGCTGCCCACGGTCGTGACCTTGTGACCTGAAACCGTCCCTCTGTGCATGGAAACATATTCACGGATCTGATTGTCATCACCTATCACGAGTCTGGTATCTTCACCACTGTACTTAATATCCTGGGGCGGGGCGCCGATTGTTGAAAACGGCCCGATCCTGTTCCTCTCACCGATAATGGTTGTTCCCGAAATGACCGTGTGAGGCAGTATCTCGGTATCAGCGCCGATCTTCACACCATTCTCAATCACTACATAAGGTCCCACTGAAACAGAACCGTCCAGTTCAGCTCCTTTATCAATTATCGCGGTTGAATGTATTTTCATATAAGGCTCGCCATCATGACAAGGTTGACATCAACTGTGCCTCTGCCGCAAGTTTTTCATTAACAAAAGCCTTTCCTTCGAGTTTAAGTATTTTACCTTTTCTCTTGAGAATTGCCAGTTCAAAAATCAGTTGATCTCCAGGCGTGACAGGCCTGCGGAACCTGGCGCGGTCCACGCCCACAAAATAAAAAATCCCTTCCCCGATCTTTTCAGGAAAGGAAAGTATACCCAAGATACCGCCGACCTGGGCCATGCCTTCTAATATGAGTACACCCGGCATGATAGGCTGATCCGGAAAATGTCCCTGAAAATACGGCTCATTTATTGAAACGTTTTTAAGTCCCTTTATCTTGACGCCAAGCTCAATCTCCAAAATGCGGTCCACCATTACAAACGGATAACGATGTGGAAGCAATTTAAAAATTTTGTTGATATCCAATTTTTCCGGAGAAGTTTTCATACGGAGTCCTCACTAGTAGTCTATGACATTTGATTTTATCAATGTCATCGGTTGCGGGTTCCGGGTTCAAGGTTCAAAGATTCAAGGTTTATTTAATCGGAAATCACTCATCGTTATCATGCTTTTCAGAATCATGCCTGTGTGCGGATATTTCAGCAACCTTTTTTTTAAGGTTCCGTAGATCGCGGACAAGGTCGGGCAGCGTGGAAAATGCGGTTGATGCCCGCAACCACTGTTTATGAGGCATAGCCGGAAAACCGGAAATTACGACACCTTCTTCCACATCCTTCACAATGCCTGTTTTTCCCGCCGCCATCACTTGGTTTCCAACCTGAATCCGGCCTGACACCCCGGCCTGGCCTCCTAATACAACACCCCTCCCCAGAACTGCGCTGCCGGCGATTCCGACCTGGCCGGCCAGCAGGGACCCCTCACCCACAGTTACGTTGTGGGCTACATGGACCAGATTGTCTATCTTGGCTCCCTGCTTAATCCACGTCTTGCCGAAAGTGGCCCGGTCCACACTGACGTTTGAGCCTATCTCAACGTCGTCGTCGATCTGAACGATTCCCACGTGAGGACGCTTTACGTGACGCCCATGTTCATCGGTTACATAACCGAAACCGTCGCTGCCGATCACCGTACCGCTGTGAATAATGACGCGCGCTCCAATCCTGCAGCCATTCGCGATCGTAACATTGGAGTGAAGAATAGAGTCCTCACCGATCTCCACATCATCACCGATTACTGTTCCCGGGTTAATCACAACCCTTTTCCCAAGCGAGACCCTATCACCCAAGACAGCCATCGGTCCGATTGTGACCTCATCAGGAACACTGCAGTCCGAACCTACATGTGCGGAAAGACTTATTCCCTTTGCGACAAAAGACTCCATCAGGAAATGAGTGTGGATGAGCGCGGCTGCCAAATTTGGATCACGAACCCGAATAATCGGCTTGTCCGCTTCCTCTATGTCATTGGGCACAATAACCGCGGAAGCCCCTGTTGTGACTATCTGAGGAAAACGTTTACGGCCTGTCACAAAGGTAATCTCACCCTTGCCCGCGGAATCAAGATCCGACAAACCATGTATCAAAAAATCCGGGTCGCCCTCAAAGGTTCCCCCGACCATTTCAGCGAGTTCTCTTAATGTCCTGGACTTATTCCCCATTGGTCTCACAGATACTACTGGATAAAAACCTTAAAGCAGTAAAAAACGGGCCGATTTCCCGGATGGAAAACAAGAGCCCGTTTTTATAAAATAAATTAAGGTAACTACTACAATAAAAACTGCGCAGGATGCAACAAAAAATGGTGCTATTTGTCAAGAAATAAATTTAAACGCGTTCTTCCCTGCGTACCGGCTTGCAGCCCCGAGTTCGTCTTCAATTCTCAACAACTGATTGTACTTGGAAACCCTGTCGGTTCTGGAGGGCGCTCCTGTCTTGATCTGGCCCGTATTTAAAGCCACGCTCAAATCAGCGATCGTTGTATCTTCGGTCTCACCCGAGCGGTGGGAGATCACACAGGTGAATCCGGCGCGGTGAGCCATCTCCACGGCATCGATAGTCTCGGTCACCGTACCGATCTGGTTCAGTTTAATCAGAATGGAGTTGGCGGACTTTTCCTTGATCCCCTTTGCCAGGATTCTTGTATTGGTGACAAAAATGTCATCGCCTACTATCTGGATCTTGTCTCCAAGAACTGTTGTCAATTTATTCCACCCATTCCAATCGCTCTCGGCCAGTCCGTCCTCAAGAGAGATCAACGGGTATTTCTTGACCCAATTCTTATAAAAGGCGATCATTTCGTCCACGGATTTTTTCGGCTTTTTTTCCGCAGAAAGGACGTAACAGTTCTCTTTTGCGTCATATATCTCACTTGCAGCCACATCCAGACCAATGCAAAGATCCTCCCCCGGTTTGTATCCCGCCTTTACGATTGCCTCGAGGAGCGATTCCATAGCCTCTTCGTTTGAACGCAGGTCGGGGGCAAAGCCGCCCTCATCGCCCACTGCTGTCTGATGTCCGGCCTTCTTGAGCACGGCCTTCAGACTGTGAAAGGTCTCAACACCCATTCTTAAGGCCTCGGCAAACGATTCGGCGCCCACTGGTAATACCATGAATTCCTGTATATCGACATTGTTGTCGGCATGTGCGCCTCCGTTCAATACGTTCATCATGGGAACCGGAATGATTTTGGCGTTGACTCCGCCAAGATATGTGAAGAGCGGCAGCCCCAACTCATCCGCCGATGCCCTGGCCACTGCCATGGAAACACCTAAAATTGCATTGGCCCCCAGTTTCTTCTTGTTTTCAGTGCCGTCAAGACTCAACATTGTCTGGTCAATTATGACCTGCTGGGTTGACTCAAGCCCCACCACACTGGACGCGATCTTTTCGTTCACATTGGAAACAGCCTTTAAAACCCCCTTTCCCATATATCGTTTTTTGGTCTTATCCCTCATTTCAAGGGCCTCTCTTTTGCCTGTAGAGGCGCCGGAGGGAACCAACGACCTTCCTGTGGCGCCGGTATCAAGATAAACCTCAACTTCAACTGTAGGGTTTCCCCGCGAATCAAGAACTTCTCTTCCCAAAACACCGATTATCTCACCCATTTAACTCCTCCCATACCTGATGTTGACAATTCAAAGACCAGCCCAAATTTGTCGGAATCATAAAAGCACGATTCCGACGTATTAACCGTATGTAATGGGCATTGTCATTCGTCATTCGTCAATAACACTAACTA
>JAYEJK010000156.1:0-3755 GCA_034660535.1 Thermodesulfobacteriota bacterium
CTTACTTCGCATTGACGTTTTTTACACGGACAAACAAGTTTGTCCATGCCACCCATCAGGCACTTACAAAACGAAGAAAGGCTTTCCTCCCCCAAATTCGTTATAATCAGTTATTATTAACGCATTTCTTTTAAAACAGCCTCGCCAATTAACGAAAAGGCCGCCTTTGCCTCATCCGGATCACAAAATCTCTCCATTCGGCCGAACACGGTTATCCTGCCCATTTCAGCAATGGTTCGCATATTGTCCCTGATCAGGTCCGGATCCTCATCCTCTGTTGTGTCGGAGAATACGATCCCGGAAATGGGAATTCCGCGGTTTCTCATAACTTCTAATGTAAGGAGAGTGTGATTCAAGGTGCCGAGCCCGCTTCTAGCCACAATAAGGGTAGGCGGTTTCAGCCCGGCCAGCAGATCAGCCAGCAACAGATCTCGGCGCAGGGGTACCAGGAGCCCCCCTACACCTTCGATAATAAGGATTTTGTGTTTCTGCGACATCTCATGAAAACGTTTGATGATGACATCAGGATCAACCTCACGCCATTCCATTTCCGCTGCCAGATGAGGGGAAGCCGGAAAGCTGAATCGGAACGGAACCTGCAAATCCAACTCAGCCGAATCGGGTGTCATTCCAGCGGTCTGCATGACATGAGCAAGATCAGGCGGAGGCTCGCCGCCGGCGCTCACCCATTTTTGATAACCGGCATCTATGCCCCTTTCCTTTAAAAAAGCCAGAAACAGAGCGCAGAAATGGGTTTTTCCGACAGACGTGTCGGTTCCGGTAACAAAGAGAGTATTTTTTGATGCAGCCTGAGAATTATCTGCCGGACTCATTTTAAGCACCTGATAATAAAAACCTGGTAGGTAACATGATACCCTTGGTTTTGTTCGGCAAACCACTTATCCAGCCGTTCAAGGCGCCCCCTGGTCAGTACAGGCTGTGAAGAGTTCCTCCACCCGGCTGCGCCGGTTTTTTTTATTGTTGTCAGGAGATCACGCAATGAATCATATTCCCGTATGATACGGAACTCTTTGATTTTTACTGACGTAAAGCAATTTTCAAGCAGGACTTTTAAATCATCCTTTGCGCAGAATCGTCCGGACACGATCCTGATTTCCCGTCCTTTTAGAGACGCCAGCCCCTTGCCAAGTTCATTTAAGGTCTCGGGCCCGAAAATAGAGCACAAAAAGAGACCGTTATCATTCAGCCGATCCGAAATTGAGGCAAACGCCGTATCAATCGCTTCAAACCACTGCATTGTGGTGTTTGATGCAATAAGGTCATAGGATTTGTTAGTCTCTGCCAGAAAATGTTCCGCATCCCGGCATTTAAGTGTGACATTCCCGTATGATGCCAGTTTACGCTCAGCGATTTCAATCATGGCTTTGGAAAAATCAAGCGCAAGGATATCAGCCTCTGGAAATCGTTTGGTCAATGAAGCCGTGAAATTTCCTGTGCCACACCCGATTTCCAGAATAGATCCCGCTTTCATCCCCGGATCAAGCCAATCCGCCAACTTAAGCGCCGCTTCCCGCTGAACCGGTGCATAATCGTCATATGTATCCGCAGCGCGGGAAAACCTGCGGCGGATAATTTTTTTCCGTCTTTCCCACGGAAGAGAAAAATTCCGCGACAAAAAAGGAAGATGCCCCTCCTGATCCAGGATTTCACGCCCGGCTCCCGAAAGCTCAGGCATCTGGTCCATTGGCGCAATTATGTCCCTCCTGCCGTGAATCAGATGTACCTCCATTCCCGACAAGAGATCAATCCGGACATCATCCACACGGACCCGCTTCAGATAATCAAGACCATTATTAAGTATGCTGATATTTATATTATTTATAGAGTCTTCCTGAAATCCGGAAACAAACCGATCGTAGGCATTTCTGTAACCAAGAAAACATTTTCTGTAAAAGGAAATAAGAAAGGCTGCCGGGTCGCGCGCAAGTTCCGCCCGGATTTGTTCGATTTCCGAACCAGGCCATTCACGGCGGATGGAAATCAGATAAAGACAGGCCACTTTTTTCGGGTAAGCCCTTGCAAAGTCAAGGGCCAGGTTTGCGCCCATGGACCAGCCAACCAGGTCAATTTGTAAAATTCGCTTTTTTTCAAGAAACCTGATAAGATTGTCGATAATGGAACAGGGGTCGACCAAGCCGGCAGGATATACCCATGCCGGGGTCGCGGGTGCGAGTTCGATTATCCGGCCGTCAAATCCCCAGCCGGGGAAAAAAAAGACCGGTCTTGCGGTTGGACAAGTCCCCTTTGCATTAGGATTAATCTGAAAAGTTGATGTCATGTTTTTGTTAGTTACTTTTTGCAAGTTCATCAATATTTTCAATAAGTTGGAAAAATTTTCGACTCACCGGCAAGTGTAAAACAGGTTGAAAACACCCTGCCGGATCGCACCCTGTAATCGTTCACAGGCGCTGTAGCTGTGCGTGATCATGGCAATCAGCAATAGTACACCTATGTTGGTTGCCCTGATCGCGTGCAGATGCGGCGCCTGTGAACGATTACTAAATTGTGGCCGTGCGAGGTATAGCATAGGGCCTAACCCGAATCAACCCCTTTATGGAGAAGCCGGTTACAGGAATGATAATATTTTTCGTTGCCCTGCATTCCGGGCATTTGAACTTTTTTCCGGAAAACAGGAAAAAAATACTGTCAAATTTCGACATATCCATACCAATCAATTGAAATAATTAAAAAAAATGCTTTACATGAATCATTGGTACACATCTTGCAAATTATAAAGTATGGAAAAAAAATTTCCGTCTAACCTTCAACCCTGGAAAAAAAATCGCACCGGAAGGAGATGAAAATGGCCTTTAAACAACGCCTCGGCGAAATTTTAGTTAATAAAGGTTTGGTAACTCCAAGTGAAATAGATCAGGCGCTCCGGCTGCAGGTCGGGGGAAATCGCCGTGTGGGTTATCTTTTGATCCAAATGGGATTTATCACGGGAGACCAGCTTCTGGAAGCCCTTTCAGATCAACTTGAAGTCCCGATTATAGCGATCAAGGATCAATTTTCTCCGGCAGCAAAAAAGATACTGCCCAGGTATCTGTGTCGGAAGTACAGCGTGTTGCCGTTGTCTCTTGAAAAAAATAAGGTATTGAATCTGGCCATGCTGAATCCGTTGGATGATCAGGCCATTGCCGACGTGGAGGCCTTTTCAGGCATGGCAGTGAAACCGGTTCTAGCCAGGGAGATCGACATCTCAAACTCGATCAGCAAAAATGTGCCGTTTTCCGCAAAGGATATCTTCAACCCGCAAATGTACGGCCGAGCTGCAAAAATCGTTTCATCGATTGCGATTCTCCTGTTGCTGGTCATTGGATATTTCATGCAGCAGAATATTCAGAAGGAAAAATTCGGTACCGTTTCAACGGTCGGCAATTCAACGATTTTCAAAAATTACGATCTCATGGTGGGTGTCAATCAGAGTGGAAAAGTATCTCTTCTCGGTCACGGCGCATATTCAAAAGGCTACTACTCGGTGTCGTTTAACAACATTGAATCCATGGACGCCTTTGTTGAAAGAAAGAAAAAGGACTTCTCGGAAAAACAGTTTGGCTGGCTTGACTGGGTTATAAATCAGAACGCGCCAAGACAAGGCTGATTCACCCTAAGGGTCTGGAAAGAAATAACTTGGGTAATTCCGATCCGAAATGTGTTGCAGATTTAGTCGGTTTGATATTCACGAAACCGCAAGCGTAGCAGGGCTACGGTGAGGATTTCGGGGATGTCAA
>JAYEJK010000157.1:0-14302 GCA_034660535.1 Thermodesulfobacteriota bacterium
TTTAATGATTCGAGTCATGCGCATTTATGAAATCGCCTGGTCACCGAGCCAAAAAGGAGACACGGACAAACAAGTTTGTCCATGCCACCCATCACCCATCGCCTCCCCCAAATCCGTTATAATCAGCCTATTTTCAATGTAAATGTTTGGCTTGATGCCGAGTTATTTCTTTCCAGACCCTAAGGGCTCCGAATTGTAACTGTTTGACAGCGCACCCCAAGGGCACTTCCTGTGGAGTGCTGCCGAATAGTTATTTTTCAACCATTGAATTTACCGCCTTAAAGACTTCTTCCACTGTTATGGCCATCATACACTCAAAATCGGTTTTACAGTGGGTTTTAAGGCATGGACTGCAATCAAGATCTTTCTGAATCACAACCGCGTTCTCTGAAAACGGTCCTGTTGTAATCGGATTCGTGGATCCGAATATGGCGGCCATGGGCGTCTTAAGTGCTGCTCCGACATGCATTAAGCCTGAATCATTGGTGACAAAGGCATCGCACACTTCAATCAGGGCCATGGCCTCGGCAAGTGATGTCTTTCCTGCAAGGTCAATAACATTGCCGGGAGCAAAATCATGTATTTCCGCGTTTACGGATTTATCAGCCTTTGTTCCAAAGACTAACATAACGGCTCCCAGTTCCTTGCTAAGCAGTAGGGCGAGTTTACCGAATTTATCAGCCGGCCAGCGTTTGGCAGGGCCGAAGGCGGCCCCTGGGTTTAATCCCACGATAGGCCTTTTTTTTATAAATGATATGAATTCTCCGGCCCATTTCTTTTTTGATTCAGGAAGTTCAAGGGATAACTTATCAGGTTCCGGCATAAGCCCCAGGCTTTTGACCATTTCCTGATAATAATGTACCTGATGGATTTTTTTTATTCTTTTTTTTAAAAGAACACCATGGGTAAGCAAAAGCCCACGGCCGTCCGTTTTATAGCCGGTACGGGCCGGGATGGATGCAAGCATGGCAATAAAGGCCGCCTCGAATGCATTTTGAAGGAGAATTGCAAGATCAAAAGAGCGGCGTGAAAGCTCCCTGCTCAACCTCCACATTCCTGAAAGGCCGGTGTGTATGCCCTTTTTTTCGTAAATTAACACCTCATCTACGTCAGGACTGGAATTGAATACATCAGCGACCCATGGATGTACAAGTATGGAGATGAATGCGTCCGGGAAGTTTTTCCGTATGGAATGTACAGCCGGTGTCGTCATGATCGCATCGCCGATCCAGTTGGTTGAGCGAATAAGAATTTTTTTTGGTTTAAGAGATATAATGGAAGTCTTCATGGATTATTGTAAGTATTTAGTACCTTAGTGGTAATTTTCTTGTTTTTTATACCCCTCAAGGGGGTACTGAAATGAGTGGCAAGAAATCAAAAGGGTGAAATATTTTTAAATAGTTACACGCAAATGTTAAGGTACTTATCCAGGACCTTTAAAAATTTCCAGTTTATCTGGGTTAGGTGGTTAGGTCGAAGGTCGAAGGTTAAAGACCGGATGTGAGTAACAATAGGTGAATTTATAAGGATGAGTATTTTTATGCCCTAAGTCAAGGTTTTTTCCGACCGAGGTTGCCGAGCCCTTAGGTTCTGTCTTGAAAAAAAAGGCAACTGGTGGTAAAAGACATTGTTCAACACAAAACACATCCTTAAGTGGAATTCCCTCTGGTGCTCCGGAAACAGGGGTTGGGAAAATAGGATGGAAGCCTAACCAAAAAACAGGAGGAAAAATATCGTATGTCGTATATTACAATGAAGGAAATGTTGACCGCCGGGCTGCATTTCGGCCACCAGACCCGCCGTTGGAACCCGAAGATGAAACCTTATATCTTTGGGGCCAGGAACAAGATTTACATAATTAATCTGGACAAGACTCTGGGTCTGTTTAACAGGGCCTATGAATACATAGTTGATAAAGTAGCTGACGGCGGGACGATTTTTTTTGTAGGTACCAAACGCCAGGCTCAGGATATTATCAAAGAAGAGGCCAAGCGATGCGGGATGTTTTATGTCAATCATCGCTGGTTGGGTGGAATGTTGACAAACCACCAGACCATCAGAAAGAGTGTTGACCGACTGAAAAACATCGAGTCCATGCGTGAAGACGGCACTATTAACAAGTACAAGAAGAAAGAGATCCTTAAGATGGAAAAGGAGTTGACCAAGCTGGACCGGAATCTGGGCGGGGTCAAGGATATGAGGTCATTACCCAGTGTTTTATTTGTGGTAGATCCCAAAAGGGAAAAAATTGCGGTTGACGAGGCAAATCGGCTCGGCATCGCAGTTGTCGCCATTGCAGATACAAACTGTGATCCTGATGGACTTACATACCCCATTCCAGGTAACGATGATGCCATCAGGTCGATAAAACTGATAACCAGCAGACTCGCCGACGCAGTTATGGCCGGAAAGGCTAGACGTGGGGACGAAGTAGATGCCGAATCTGATGCGGAGATGGCGGCTGCCATGGAAGCAACAGGTGATGATGCAAATCAGGAAGCAGGTAAGTTGTAAAAAATTTTAAAATAACGTTTTAGATGGCTGAGTATATATTCCACTTGCGGGGAAAAAGGTCCGCTTTTTACGATGCCGTCAGAGGATAGTCACATTGAAGATTACAAGTCAGATGGTAAAGGAACTCCGTGACAGAACAAACGCGGGTATGATGGATTGCAAGAAGGCGCTTACTGAAACAGAAGGCGATATGGAAAAATCTATTGACCTTTTGCGCCGGAAAGGTCTTGCTGTGGCCCAGAAAAGGGCAGGGCGCGACACTACTGAAGGTGTGATTCAGACATATATTCATGCAGGCGGCAAACTGGGCGTGATGGTTGAAGTAGGCTGTGAGACCGATTTCGTTGCAAAAAATGAGGCATTTGTCGGGTTTGCAAAGGACATTGCAATGCACATTGCCGCTTCAGCGCCGGTTGCCGTTAAGAGAGAAGAAATTACCGAGGAACTGGTTTTACGGGAAAAGGATATCTATGTAAAGCAGGCCCTGGATTCAGGAAAACCTGAGAATATCGTTGAAAAAATAGTCACCGGCAAGATGGAGAAGTTTTTTTCAGAGGTAACCCTGATGGAGCAGAAATTCATCAAGAATACTGATATTTCAATTCAGGACCTGTTGAACGAACTGGTGGTAAAAATTGGTGAAAATATCTCTGTCAAGAGATTTGCCCGTTTCCAGATTGGAGAATAGTGAACAAGAGTAAATACAAAAACGTATTGCTGAAGCTTAGCGGCGAAGCTCTGATGGGAAAGGCCGCGTTCGGGATCAGTAACGAGGTTCTTGACTATCTGTCTGACGAGATCAAGAAGCTGAAAAATTTTGGTGTTCGGATGAGTCTCGTTATGGGAGCCGGCAATATATTCAGAGGGGTTGCCGGTGTCTCTCAGGGAATGGACAGGGTCAGCGCGGATTATATGGGGATGCTGTCTACGGTCATTAATTCGTTGGCCATTGAAAATGCACTTGAAAGGGCAGCGGTCCCGGCCCGCGTCCTGTCAGCCATTTCTATGCCGGCTGTCTGCGAAACATACGCAAGGCAGCGCGCTGTGCGTCATTTAAACAAGGGTCGAGTTGTAATATTTGCCGCCGGTACCGCAAATCCATATTTTACGACGGATACGGCCGCGGTTTTAAGGTCTCTTGAAATAAATGCTGAACTGATCTGTAAGGCAACCCGCGTGGACGGCGTTTATGATAAGGATCCCCTGACTAACGACGATGCAGTAAAATTTGATACACTTTCTTATGGTGAAGTTCTTTATCGCAGATTACGGGTTATGGATTCGACCGCCATATCTCTTGCAATGGAAAATGATTTGCCTGTCGTGGTCTTTGATATAAATGTACCGGACAATATGCGAAAGGCCGTTTGTGGAGAAAAAGTAGGGACTCTGATAACAGGAGAAAAAAATGGTTAATGAACTGATTACGATGGCGACTGAACAGATGCGAAAGAGTATCTTGTCTTACAAGAGTGAACTCTCAAGAATTCGTACGGGCCGGGCATCGCTTTCTCTTCTGGACGGAATCAGGGTTGAGGCTTATGGTTCGCAGATGCCGCTCAATCAGGTTGCCGGCCTGACCATCCCCGAGAGCAGGACCATTGTTATCCAGCCATGGGATATGCAACTCCTCGGCACTGTTGAAAAGGCGATATTGAAATCCGATCTGGGGATCACGCCTCTTAATGACGGAAAGGTAATCCGCATGAATATTCCCCAGTTGACCGAGGAACGGAGAAAGCAATTCGTTAAGCAGGTCAAGAAAATAGGTGAGGAGTACAAGGTCGCGATCCGTAATTCCCGCAGGGAAGCAATTGACAAACTGAAGAAACAGAAAAAGAACAAGGAGGTCTCTGAGGACGAGATGTTTAAACTGCAGGACGAAGCCCAGAAAGAGACTGACAGGTTTATAAAGGATATAGACGACATCATGGCTGAAAAAGAGAAAGAGGTTATGGAGGTGTAGCGAGACCGTAAACGTTTGCCAGCGATTTTTTCGGTACTTGTCTGGCAGTACAATATGGAAATGGGGCAAAATAATTGCCCCATTTCCATATTGACGCAATTTTTTTCTGTAAATATTCGGCAGCACTCCACAGGAAGTGCCCTCGGGTTGCGATGCCAAACATTTACAATTTGGTAATTCCAGCTATTTTCCGGCATCAAGCCGAATATTTACATTACAGGCTAAGCTTCAGATGACTGACAATTCAGGTCTGGATCCAGACAATATTCCTAGACACATTGCTATCATCATGGACGGAAACGGCCGTTGGGCTAAACTTCGCGGTAAACTGCGAGTTGTCGGGCACAAGATCGGCTCTGATACCGCCAAAAAGATAGTCAGGGCTGCGGATGATTTGGGAGTTGAAATTCTTACTCTATACGCATTCTCTACTGAGAACTGGAAAAGACCCAGGGTTGAGGTCAGGGTTCTGATGACGTTGCTCCGGAGTTTTTTAAGAAAGGAATTTCATGAGTTGATGGATAAGAATGTGAAGCTTCAGTGCATTGGACAGAAAGAGAAATTGCCGTTGGAAGTGAGGGCGGAGCTTGACCACTCAATAGAAAAGACTTCGCGCAACACCGGTATGATCTTGAACCTGGCTTTGAGTTACGGAAGCCGGAGCGAGATTATCATGGCTGTCAAATCACTTGCAAAAAAATGCGCCGACCACAAACTGGCATACGAAGAAATCACCGAGGAAATGCTGTCCTCACATCTGTATACCGCCGGGCTTCACGATCCTGACATAATCATAAGGACCGGAGGTGAATACCGGTTAAGCAATTTTTTACTGTGGCAGGCCTCATACGCAGAGCTGTACATTACAGATATACTTTGGCCCGACTTTAACAGAGATGCCCTGACGAAAGCTGTTTTGAATTATCAGAAACGTCAGAGAAGATTCGGCAAAATCAATTAAATACAATGATTCGAATAATAACCGGGGTTACCGCTGTCATCGGCTGGCTGTCTCTTGTATGTTACGGATCATTTTATCTGTTCTGGTTTGTCATTTGCGCGTTAGGTGGAATTGGACTTTACGAATATTTCAAAATGATATTTGTGGACCGACAGGCTGGATTCAGGCCATTCGGTGTCTTCATAGGGTTTATACCGCTTTTGGCCTCGGTTTATGCCGGCCCGGACGCACTTGCTGCCGGGCTTTTCGTTTCCCTGTTGCTGGTGTTCGGTTTTGTCATGGTTCGCCACTCGGCCATAAAGGACCATTTTGCAGTAATGGCGGGTATGGGTTTCGGCGCCTTTTATATTGGATTCTGCACCGCACACCTGTCTCTGATAAAGGCCATGCCGCATGGGATTTTCTGGCTTCTTATACTGACTGCGGTCACGGCGGCTTCGGACAGCGGGGCCTATTACGCAGGTACTTTTTTCGGCAAAACAAAATTATGTCCTGTTATCAGCCCTAAAAAAACAGTGGAAGGGTTTGCCGGGGGGCTTATTGCTGCTATTATTGCTGTTTATCTGATAAGTACTTTTTTCCCCCGGGATGTCGGCAAGTTGAAAATAATAGCGCTTGCCGTTCCCCTTTGCGGCCTCGGGGTCCTCGGTGACCTGGTTGAATCTATGATAAAACGTTCAGCCGGGATAAAGGATTCCGGCGCTATTCTTCCAGGCCACGGCGGAATTCTGGACAGGGCGGATTCAATATTGCTTACCTGCCCTGCGCTTTATTACCTGATCTATTTCGGCTGGGTGTGAAAATGTCTGATTCCGGTGTGAAAAATATTTCCCTTCTAGGCTCAACCGGTTCTATCGGGACAAATGTCCTTGAGGTTGTACGCATGTATCCCGGGCGTTTCCATATAGACGGGCTTGCTGCAGGGAAAAATATTTCACTTCTTCATAATCAGATCGAGGCATTTAATCCGCAGATTGTCTCAATCGCAGATGAAAATTGTGCCGGAGATCTGATCCAGAGTCTTCCTGCGGGGTGGAGAGATAAAATCGTAACCGGTGTGGATGGCATTATAAGAGTAGCCACTCTGCCATCCACTGATACCGTAGTATGTGCGGTTGTCGGAGCTGCAGGACTTGAGCCCACAGTGGCCGCTATAACCGCAGGAAAGAATATTGCGCTGGCCAACAAGGAGACGTTGGTCATGGCCGGCGAACTGGTTATGGGGGCGGTTCGCGAAAATATGGTCAATCTTCTTCCTGTGGACAGCGAACACAGCGCGATTTTTCAGGCCCTTGCCGCTGGAAGGTCACAAGATGTTTCCAAGATTATTCTGACTGCCTCGGGAGGCCCTTTCCATTCATGTTCAGAGCGGGAATTGTGGGATGCCGCGCCTGAACAGGCCCTGAACCACCCCAAATGGGAGATGGGTAAGAAAATTACAATTGATTCCGCTACATTGATGAACAAGGGTCTTGAGGTGATCGAAGCCATGTGGCTGTTTGACGTGGAAATTGAAAAAATAGAGATCCTGATCCATCCGCAGAGTATTGTTCATTCTATGGTGGAGTTTGTCGACGGGTCTGTTGTGGCTCAAATGGGCATCCCGGACATGCGGATTCCAATTGCATATGCACTTTCTTATCCTGAGAGAATAAAGACAGGTCTTTTGCCGCTTGATCTCACGAAATGTGGTGAATTAACATTTTCCCCCCCGGATTATGAAAAATTTCCTTCATTAAAATTGGCCTATCAGGTCTGTAAACGAGGCGGCATCTTGCCTGCTGCTCTAAATGCTGCAAACGAGGTAGCTGTGGCGGCATTTCTTGACAACCGAATTCGTTTCCCTGAAATAGCTTATGCTACGGCCGAGACTGTCAGCCGGACTCCTGAAAAAAAGGCCTCCAATCTGGAGACCGTAATGGATGCGGATCTTGCGGCCAGAATGCAGGCTGAATCCATTGTTGAGGCGCTGGCTATGAGAGCCCGGCAGAGGCGGGGCGAGAAAATGGAAATCCCTTCCTTTCCTCCTGCAAGTGACTCATTTAAAGAATAAATATAAGTGGGTATCCAGTTTGCTCAACCGACTACCATATGTTGTGATTATGATTAACCACCTACTTAAATATATTTAATAAGGTCTGTATGAACACATTTATCTCATTTATCATTGTCCTTGGCCTGTTGATTTTTGTTCACGAATTCGGCCACTTCATCATTGCAAAACTTTTCCATGTCAAGGTCTTAAAATTTTCGCTTGGTTTTGGTCCAAAGGTCATCGGAAAGCAGTTAGGTGAAACCGAGTATATTATAAGTGCTTTTCCGCTTGGCGGTTATGTCAAGATGACAGGAGAAAATATAGCTGAAAAGGTGGACCCTGCAGACGAATCCCGTTCGTTTGCCAATAAACCGGTCTGGCAAAGGGCGCTTATAGTATTAGGCGGCCCGGTTTTTAATCTCTTTTTCGCCTTTATTCTCTATTCGCAGATTTTCATGATAACCGGTCTTCCTCAGGTGGTCCCGGGTACTCGAATAGGCCCTGTTGCAACTGATAGCCCGGCCGGAGAAGCGGGACTCAAGGAGAATGACATCATTCTTTCGGTTGACGGCGAGGATACGATAGAGTGGGAAGACCTTTCCCGTCTTATCCGTAAAAGTAATGGAAATTCCATTGTTTTGAATGTTCGGCGGGAAGGGGAAATTTTCGAGATTACCGGAGAACCGAAGGTTGAAGATGTTAAAAACCTATTCGGCGAAGTGGTGGACACCAAGCCGCTGCTTGGCATAGCTCCAGCCATGGAATATGAGAAAGTGTCGTTTTGCAGGGCAATTGTCGTTGGCGCGGAGCACACATACGGGATGATCTATCTGACTGTCATTGGGATTGTGAAGCTGATTCAGCGGGTTATCCCTGCATCCGAACTGGGCGGTCCGATCCTGATTGCCAAGATGGCGGGACAGCAGATGGAATCCGGATGGATCAATTTTGAGTATTTTCTTGCGCTTATCAGTGTAAATCTTGGAATTATTAACCTGTTTCCTATTCCTGTTCTTGACGGAGGGCATTTAGTGTTTCTGTCACTGGAAGCGATCAGGCGCAGACCCTTGAGTCGTGAGATGCAGGAGAAGTGCGTTTCGGTGGGGCTCATTTTATTGATTACATTGATGACATTTGTATTTTACAACGACATAACCCGCTACGTGGTCCCATGGCTGGCAGAATTGTTGTAAGGGTTCATCAAGGGGAACCCCTGAACCTTTGAACCCCTGAACCTTTGAACCCTGAACCTTAAAAACCCTTGAATCCATGAAAGGTATCTCCCCAATAATTCCTCCTGTAATTCTGGCCTTTGAGACTTCCGGAATGTGTGGAAGCGTAGCGCTGGTTTCGGATGGATTATGCATAGGTGAGTATTCCCTCAATTCGGAACTCACCCATTCAAGGCGTTTATTAGGCGGAATTGAACGGTTGATGAGCGATGCTGAGATCGAATGGGATCAGATCGACGCTTTGGCTGTCAGTTTAGGGCCCGGCAGTTTCACCGGGCTCCGAATCGGATTGAGCACTGCCAAAGGGCTGGCAATGGCAACCGGCAAAGTTTTAATCGGGGTTCCGACTCTTGACGGCCTGGCCGGTCAATTCACGTGCAGGGATAGCGTGATCTGTCCGATCCTGGATGCTCGCAAAAAAGAAGTCTATGCAGCCTTTTACAGGATAGCAAATGAGGGACGAATTGACAGGATTACCGAGTATATGGTGATTAAACCGGAGACGCTTGCTGAAAAAATAGTTGAAAAGACAGTGCTGGCAGGGGAGGGCACCGCGTTTTATGGAGATATCCTTAAGGAGGCTACAAACGGCCTTGTGACCATCGCACTCCCTGAAATCCATTTTGCAAGAGCGGCCTCAATAGGCATGGTTGGAATTCGGAAATGGAAGGCAAAGGAATTTTTAGATCCCGCTGCTGCAGTTCCAATTTACGTCCGCCCTTCTGATGCGGAACTGAATTTTAGTTAAGGGTCTGGAAAGAAATAACTTGGATTTTCCGTTTCCGAACTGTATCACACCTTTAGCCGGTTTGACATCCCCGAAATCCTCACCGTAGCCCTGCTACGCTTGCGGTTTCGTGAATATCAAACCGACTAAATCTGCAACACATTTCGGATCGGAATTACCCAAGTTATTTCTTTCCAGACCCTAAAACCCGAATTCAGCCAGCAGATCATCCACGAGATCCTGCTTCATTTTGTCTGTATTTGACGGCTCGTTCACTTCTCTTAACAAATCGGCCTTCTCTTGAACGTTTTCAGGTGATGTATCTTTCCGGATATTTAAAACAATCGGGGTTGGTTTTAACTTCGGCCATTATAACGGTGGGCATAGCCCACCCTACAAGAGAACTAAGAATAACATGGTGGAAATATGTATTTTTTGTAGGGTGGGCTGTGCCCACCTTTGCCCAATGAAAGACTTGTGGCCGAAATTAAAACCAACCCCAGAAAATCATGGATGCCAAATATTTTTAACTCATCATTCATCATTCATCACTCATCACTCATCATTCATCATTTTCTTGACTTCCTCCCACTTTTTCCCCAGCCGTTTTGCGGAAACCGGGAAGGCGGTTTTTAGTTCCTGCGCAAAGAGTGAGACCTTGAATTCTTCTATCATCTGTTTGTATTCCTCTATCTGTTTTTCCTGTATTGATGAAATTTCATCAACTTTAAGAGATTTCAGCCTGGCCTCATGTGGAGTTACTTCGGCCGCCCTGGCCTCATCCTTTGCCGGCGCCACGTGGGCCCGTTCGATCCTGATCCTTAATGCCTTAAGATATCGCGCCACATGAGAGAGCCGGTCAGTATCAAATTTTTTCAGAAAGTCCGGAGGAATAATCAGATTAATCTGTCTTCGATACTCTGCAAATCTCTCCGGACTTCCTTTTGTTTTTTGTGCCATTGACTCGAATCTGGTCACTTGATCAAGGGTTCTTCTCCTTTGTATCAGCACATTAAGCGCCATGTCGGCCTTCTTGTTGATCTCCAGGATAAGTCCGGCATCCTTTATTTTTGATACCCGCGTCAGAAATTCATTTTCAGAAGGAATCAGCCCGTTTCGTGTGGAAAATATTTCTTCCTGCGCAAATATGATCAGATCTTTGTTTAACCGGCTGTGGGAACCCATCCCCTCGTAAAGTGCCCAGAGATGTGAAGGGAGCAGATGAGTCCGATTAAGTCCCTTTAACTGGTTTTCAAACTTTAATCCATAGAGGACAAGCAGTCCCTGCCTGGTTGCCGCCCTTGCCTCTCTTTCCGATGTAAAGAGTCTTATAGCAATCGTTTTGTTATTATCAGCCACAAGCCCGGGAAAGACAAATCCTTTTAATGACCTGTCAGCAGCATGAACCGGGATTTTTTCCGGAAGGTCCTTGAAATCCCATGACGATACAGCCTCTTGCTCCCATTTTTTTTTAAGTTCAACAAGCTGGAATGTGAGCGCCTTTGAGGGCGGAGATCCTGTCAGTTCTTTTAAATCCCGGCTCGCTCTGACAATATTTCCGGATTCATCCACCATACAGTAACGCATTTTGAGATGATCAGGGATGGAATCATCAGGCCATTGGGACCGAGTGATCCTGATTTGAAAATTTCTTAAAATCGCACGTTCCAGGCTCTGATAGAGAGAATCCTGGTACGGGGCAAGTTCGGAGAGCAGTTTATCTATTGCCCATGGAATGGGAATCAGGTGTTTTCGAACGGCCTTGGGCAGTCCTTTAAGCAGAAACGCGACCTTTTCCTTAAGAAGCCCCGGCACCAGCCATTCAAAGAATTCCGGATCCAGGTGAGTTACAAGATCCATTGGAACAAGAAGACTAACACCGTCTTCTTTTGCCCCTGGTTCGAACCTGTACGAAAGTTTCAGGAGAGTATCACCCACACGGAGCGTTTCCGGAAAGTCGCTGAGCTGTCCATCATCCGGCGCATGATTTAAGATGTCATCTTCTGACATCATTAGAAACTCATGATTGCCTGTCTTTTTCAGAAACCGGTTCAGGCCTGCCTGATCAAATACATCCTGCGGCAATCTATTTTCGTAAAAAAGCTGAAGCCGATATTCGTCTACCAGGATATCGCGGCGTCTCACTCTGTCTTCCAGTTCCTCCAGGTCAGTGATGATTTTCCTGTTATGATCAAGGAATTTATATGTTCCGTTAAGTTCGAATTCAATCAGCGCCGATTGTATGAAAATCAGCCTCGCTTCATCCGGTTTGATCCTGCCGTAATTGACCTTGCGGTTTGCAACAATCACAAGACCGAACAGGGTGACCTTTTCTTTGGCAATCACCTGGCCGCGCTTTTTCTCCCAATGCGGGTCTGAATAGGAAGAACGGCACAGGCCCCGTGCCAACGGTTCAATCCATTCCGGCTTAATGGATGCGACTGTCCGGGCATAGAGCCTTGATGTTTCCACCAGTTCGGCCGCCATAATCCATTTGCCTGATTTTCCGAACAGGCCTGAGCCTGGAAAGATCATGAGTTCTTTCTGCTGTCCGCCCTGATAGATATTTTTTTCACGCTTTAAAGCAATATTTCTAAGGTTGCCGCTTAAAAGCGATTTGTGGACAGAGTCATAATCCGCTGATTCCCGGTTCAGGCCGAAACCGCCTTCCTGATCAAGAATCAGCAGGATATGTTCGTAAATGTCTTTCCATTCCCGCATTCGCCGGTAAGACAGGTAATGGCTCTTACAGAATTTTCGTATTTTGGACCGGCTACCCACCTTTTCCAGTGTGCTGTGAAAGGTGTCCCATATTTTAAGATATGTTAGAAAGTCCGAAGAGCCTTCTTTAAATCGGGTGTGGGCCTGGTCCGCCTCTGCCTCTTTTCCCGTCGGCCTAACACGCGGGTCCCTGATGCTTAAGGCAGCTCCTATGATTATTACCTCGCGCAGGGCATTGTTGTTTCTCGCCTCAACAATCATTCGGGAAATTCTGGGATCAAGCGGCAGGCGGGCCAAAAGCCTGCCGACTTTTGTCAGACTTTTTTTAGTGTTTATAGCTCCGAGTTCTGTTAGAAGATTAAAACCATCCTTGATCGCCCGTGGAGAGGGCGGGTCAACAAACGGGAATTCCTTTGGATTTCCCAGGGAGAGCGAGGTCATTCTCAAGATGACCTCTGCCAGATTGGAACGCTGGATCTCAGGCGTGGTGTGTTCCGGCCGTTTCAGATAATCCTCTTCTTCATACAGCCGGATGCAGATTCCAGGGCCCACCCGGCCGCATCGTCCTTTCCGCTGGTCACAGGCAGCGCGTGAGATCGGCCTGACCGGGAGTTTGCCGGTCCTGGCCCTGACATTGTAGATAGATATCCGGGCAAGCCCGGTGTCAACCACGTACCTGATTCCCGGCACGGTGATCGATGTCTCGGCCACATTGGTTGCAACCACTATCTTCCGGCCCTTGAAAGGCCTGTAAATCCGATTCTGGTCACGCCCGGACAGTCTTCCGAATAAAGGTAGTACAAGAGTATTATTCAGGTCAATTTTTGAGACCTCTTCAACTGTTTCCAAAATGTCACGTTCAGTGGGCATAAAGACCAGGATATCGCCGGAATGGTCTATCCGCATTATTTCAAGGATCGCGTTTATTGCCTCATCAACGTATGATTCGTCTGTGTCCGTATCATCTTCCCCCGGCGCATGGCGATATACGACGTCAACCGGATAGGTGCGGCCGGAAATTTCGATTATCGGGGCATTATCAAAACTCCTGGAAAATTTTTCCGTATCAATAGTGGCGGACGTAATAATCAGTTTCAGGTCTTTTCGCCTGCAAAGCAGGAGTTTAAATATTCCCAGGAGAAAGTCGATATTAAGACTTCGTTCATGCGCTTCATCGACAATAATCGTATCATAGGCGCGAAGTGAACGGTCCATCCGGGTCTCAGCCAGGAGGATGCCGTCTGTCATGAATTTTATCCTGGTGGACCTTGTTGTTTTGTCTTTGAAACGGATTTTATACCCGACAAGGTGTTCATTTTTCTTGCCCAGTTCAGAGGCTACTCGTGCTGCAACAGAGGTCGCTGCAAGACGTCGCGGCTGGGTGCACCCGATCATGCGTTTTATTCCCCGGTCCGCCTCAAGGCACATCTTGGGCAACTGGGTCGTCTTTCCTGAACCGGTTTCTCCGGCAATAATGACCACGGGATGCTCACGAATGGCCGCAATTATCTCATCTTTTGATCCGGTAATTGGAAGATTATCAGGGTATGTGATTTCGTGAGCCATTTTAAACAGGCCTTTAGCCGTAAAATTTTGGGGGTTGGTTTTAACTTCGGCCATTATAACGGTGGGCATAGCCCACCCTACAAGAGAACTAAGAATAACATGGTGGAAATATGTATTTTTTGTAGGGTGGGCTGTGCCCACCTTTGCCCAATGAAAGACTTGTGGCCGAAATTAAAACCAACCCCAAATTTTGTTGGTCGAAATGATAAAAATGCTACTATTAAGCGAAACAATCGGGCCACGGTCTCTATTTTAAAAGTACATGAAAAACGTGTCTAACCGACTGTTTGGACAATACTTTTACAACATTAGGCTCTTAACTGTTATTTAGTGCCTTAGTGGTAATTTTCTTGTTTTTTATAGCAAGAAATCAAAAAGGTGAAATGTTTTTAAATAGTTACACGTAGCTGTTAAGGTACTTATACCCCTCAGGGGGGTACTGAAAATAGTCCGGGACCTTTAAAAAATTCCTGATTATAACGGATTTGGGGGAGGAAAGCCTTGCACCATTTTTTGTAACTGCCTGATGGGTGGCATGGACAAACTTGTTTGTCCGTGCAAAAAACGTCAATGCAAAGTG
>JAYEJK010000158.1:0-3750 GCA_034660535.1 Thermodesulfobacteriota bacterium
GATTCGAGTCATGCGCATTTATGAAATCGCCTGGTCACCGAGCCAAAAAGGAGACACGGACAAACAAGTTTGTCCATGCCACCCATCACCCATCGCCTCCCCCAAATCCGTTATAATCAGAAAAAATATAGGGAGCACATTGCTTTTTCATTTTTTATTAACCAATTCTTAACAAAAATAACCTCTTTATATAAAGAGTAAACTTTCGTTACACAGCGCAAGCAACCCGTTATGTAAATTCTGCCTGTCAAAGTGTTACGATACCCCAACCTGCTCGGCTCGATTGAACAGGTAAGCGTAGACTCCGAAACCGCAGGTGTAGCAGGGCTACGCCCAAGCTTTATGGAGGCCCACTAATGAAACAGATGTGTTATCTACTATTTTTTGTACTCATTAACTCGCAAACAGCCTTTGGCACAACATATTTTTTTGAGAAAACAGGCAGCGCCAAATTCTATGACAATATCGGATGGCCGAGTGAAAACTCAAGAACAAGAGTGCCGGGCAGGCTGGCTGATGTAGTGAGCAGAGCGAATGGAGGAGATACTATTATTATTTCCGGAGGAACCAATGGAGTAAGGGATGTGGAAATAAATAACTTACCCATATAGCGCTCAGATTTAGGTCAGGTTCTATCAAGTAACCACTTTTAAAACCGCAGGCATAGCCGGGCTACGTTGAGGATTTTAAAAGTGGTTACTTGATAGAAGATGGCCTGAAGATGGGATGGGAGATGGGTAAGTTATTTATTTCCACATCCCTAACATATGCTGCTGCTGATATCAGCTCGTGGGGGATTGCAATAGCCCCTGATCAGAATGGGTTAACGATCAGATGTGCGGAACCGACTGATATGTATGGCAATATGCACGACGGGCAGGTGACCGTTGACTGCAGCGGAATAGTTGATAACCATCCAATTAAAGTAAAGGCGGGATGCACAATCAAACACATAGAGCTGGAAATGAGCGTGCCGCGTAAATTCCCGATTTCTCTTCGTAGTAGTATTGCTCCCAATTCAGTGATTAATATTGAAAATTGCAATTTTATTGATAATTTAGGCGGTAATTTCCCTGGAGGCATTGGTGGGGCGATTAATTTTGCAAATACAAATCATATTCAGGTGAATATTTCTGATTGCAACTTTGAAAGAAATCAGGCTCGATTCAGAGGAGGAGCAATAAACATTAAAAATGGAAAGGAACCAAAACATCTATTAATATCAGAAAAATCTACGGTTTTAAAAAATCATAAAAGCAAATCATCAAACTTTCAATACCTTAAAAAATATTTTTGTGAAGATACTTTTACCCCTTGGATTAGGTAAAACTGATAACTATCCGTCAAATAAATTGCAGCCATATTTAACAAAAAACTAACCTTTATCTCATAAAAAATCAAATATTGATTATGCATTATTAGGTTAAGGGTCTGGAAAGAAATTACCCAAGTTATTTCTGAGCCCTAAGTACAAAAAAAGGAGACATTGCAAAAATCATTTTACTAAAGAGTTTTACTAAAGAGGGAGGAAAATGAATAAAACTATTTTGCTGATTATTGACGGATGCCGTCCCGACGGATTGGAGCAGGCAGAAACGCCAAGCATTGATCATATGATCGAAAACGGCTCGCACACCATGGGCGCCCGGACAGTGACTCCCTCTATTACCCTGCCGGCCCATTTCAGCATCTTTACGTCTATGCTGCCTCTGGAACATAACGTGTTTACTAATACCGGTTTTCCTCAACCGTCGTCCGCAGCAAGAAGCATCATAGATGTGGCAAAAGATTACGGCAAAAAGACCGCAGCCTTTTATTCCTGGGAGCACTTTAAAAATCTTTCAGCGCCCGGTTCTCTCGATCACTCATACTTCATTAACAGCGGCTCAACGGAAAATCTCGACCTTGAGGTTGCACAGGCTGCCGCCGGTTATCTGAATTCCTGCCGCCCAGACTTTTGTTTTATTTATCTCGAAGGAACCGATATTGCCGGACACAGGTCGGGGTTTATGTCTATGGAATACCTTGATGCAATCGAGACGGCGGATACAGCGATTGGCATCATCTTAAATGAGCTGGAAAGAGCGAACTTGTCTGACTGTTACAATATCATCCTGCACAGTGATCATGGCGGCATCAACTATCATCATTTGGAAAATACGCCGGAGGTAATGACTATCCCATGGATTGCGGTTGGTCCTGGAGTGAGACAAAAACACATAATTACAGACAGGGTAAATATTATCGACACTGCACCGACTCTTGCCGATTTAATGGATATCCCCATGTACCATACCTGGCAAGGCCGTTCTATAAGTGAAATATTCGAACTGAGCGTTTTTGAAACGATTCAGCTTGGGCCTTTGTACTCTGAATCCAACAGCCTCCCCTTGGTTCATTGCAATTTATATCAACATTTTCCGTAACTACTCAGCGTAACAACCGGGCCCGGCCTCTTTTTTAAAATAACAAAGATTTTTCCGTTAATGAAAAAAGCGCCGCAATCTGTTGTTTATCCGTTGTTTTTAGCTATTTCTTGCTGATTTTTTTTCCAGTCTAGCTATAAACCTTTCGGGGTTGGTTTTAATTTCGGCCATTTCAATAATCGTAGGTTGTGGTTGAGCCGATTTTTTTGTTGGGTTTCGTCCCTCAACCCAACCTACGCTAGAATCTCAGACATTTCGATATTCTTGAGAATAAGGCGAAACCCAACAAGTGGCCGAAGTTAAAACCAACTCCGAGAATTTCACAAGGGTGGAGACATTCGGCGCTCCTGATGTCCATTGGGTTCGCGTTCACGTAGACTTTAGAAATCCGAATATCTTCAGCTTTAATCAACAAATCGTGGAAGACAATCTGGTTCGGCATTAGCGTCAGTTGAAGTCCCAGGGGAGCGGATAGAGAACATATCAGCATACTCCCCCCTCCCGCTCCGGCTTTTGTTCGGGGCGGGGGGCTAAGGGCTCAAGTAAAAATAACTTGTACATCTTCCATCTCATCTTCAGGCCGTTTTGGGCCGATTGTGAGGTTACAAAATCCTCAAATTAGCGCTGCTAGTCCTGCGGTTTTGTAACCTCACAATCGGCCCAATCCGACCTAAATCTGAGCGCAATATTGTCCAACTTATTTTTACTTGAGCCCTAATTTTAAGACCACGGTTCACGGTTCAGCCTTCACCTCAAGTACTCCTTTGGTCATGGTCTCCGTGTGGACACATTCGGAATATATGCCTGGCCGCCTACCTGCCGGACGATCCTCAAAAGTCTCAACTTCCTTGAGAACAATCTGAATCTCACAATCAGGAAACAGTGTATTGAGCGATGCAAGTAAACAATAATCAGGCTCTGACCGGTTGGATACAATCACTATTTTGTTCACAGCTTACCCCCCTCTTTTCGATTGTTGATTTTAAATTTTATTCTTGATGTATCGGAAAAACAAAGTTTCGCTGATTCGCATAGGATGAACCATCGTCATTCCGGCTAACTACATGCCGGAATGACGAAGAAATTAATTGTCCTGTGTTTTTGCCCATAGGGCTTATGTTCGATGCAAAGAAGGAAACTAACCCAGATAAACTGGAAATTTTTAAAGGTCCTGGACTCTGTTCAGTACCCCCCCTGAGGGGTATAAGTGCCTTAAAACATGCGGCACCGCAGGCGTCACATATAACTTCGAAGTTTTTCTGCCACAAAAAACAAGAAAATTACCGCTAAGGCACTAAATATGCTCTTTAATGACATGAAATGA
>JAYEJK010000159.1:0-3734 GCA_034660535.1 Thermodesulfobacteriota bacterium
AATTCTTTCCTCACTTTGCATTGACGTTTTTTGCACGGACAAACAAGTTTGTCCATGCCACCCATCAGGCAGTTACAAAAAATGGTGCAAGGCTTTCCTCCCCCAAATCCGTTATAATCAGAAAATAGTCCAGGACCTTTTAAAATTTCCAGTTTATCTGGGTTAGCCTCTAACAAGTATTCAATTTCAACAAAGGCGTGGCCATATTCAAGGTTGACGTTGGGTCTCGATGTCTCGCAGGCTCGCTTATCGGTTCCTTTCTCCGCCTAAGTGGATAATTTGAGGCATCAGGTTCTCAACATAGCCGTAATCTTTAGCCCTTAGATCGCTGAAAGGAAAATCAGGTTCAAGAGTCCAATAAGAAAGCCTAAGAGGGCGCCGAACAGGTTGATGTATTTGAACTGCTCCTGCATGATACTTAAAAGCAGCCCTTCCAACCGGAGAAGATCCAGCGAATTGACCTTTCCGGTAACAATATCCCGGATATTTAACGAATCCAACAGGCCGGGGCCCTCAACAATCAAAAGACGGCAGAACCTGTCCTGGAGATAGTCAACAGATGTATGCTGCACATCCTTTGGGATAAACGCCCCTAAGGGGCCTATCGGCTGTGCCGGCAATTTTTTCTCAATCAGTTCTTCCATCAGATTGTCGAGCAGTTTTCTGGCCTTGGACGACCTGATAATCGTAACTATCTGGTTTGCCGCCCATTCTTTCCCATGATCAAATCCGTCTGCTCCGAACAGGTCTGTCAGGATATCATCTAACGGCCTGTCGGTCTGAGTACTAAGTCCCTCCCTGACCAAGCCGCTCAGAGATTTCAGAGTATCCGGGTCCCGGAGGATTGCGAGGATTCCGTCAGCAATCATATTATTGATTTTTTCAACCTTCTCCGGCTCGCAGTCAACGAGCAGGGTTGAAAACGGGGTGGTCAAAAATTGATCCGCTTTTTTACGAATGATTGCGGCAAGCTTTTTCTGTATGGTTTTATTAACAAACCATTGTGCTATTTCGCTTCCGTTTTTGCTCAGGTAGTCTCGAACCTTTTCTTCAACTATTTCAGGATTAAGAAAGCCGCCGAGCAGCCCGGCCATCGGGCCAAGCGCAGCGGCAAAATTATTAACAGCCCTGCTGATTCCTTTGGCAATTCGTTCCTGTGCCGTCGGATCATCAATAAATCCCACGATCAGATGCATCAGATGCGGCGCCTCTTTTTCCAGCCGGTCAAGGAGCATTTCCGTTAAATCCTCGGGCAGCAGGTCTTTCATATTGCAATCACGGGCAACCAGATCATCCACTTTATTTTTTACATGCTCCCTGACCCAATCCTCAAACCCTGGACTTTTAACAAACGCGGCTGCTGTTGATTCCAGAAACCCGATCAGATGTTCCTGGTTTTCCGAAGAGATGATCTCCTTGAGTTCATGCGCCAGGAAACCGTCCATGTGGGATGAAACGGTAAGGGTGACATTTTTAACAAAATCGTCGCTATTAATGTGATCGAACAGGCGCTCCTGAAAACGCAGCCTGAGGATCTTGATACTCACCTGAAAAGTCGTTAAGAAACGCTTAGGAATAAGCGAGGTGACAGGGCCCAGTTCCTTGTTAAGGCCGTTTGAAATCCTGGCCTTGATCAGTTTTTTTAATCCCTTTTGGAATTTTTTCCCGGTGATTCCCTTGCCCATAACTGAGCTGGTGAGCAGGTGTTCGCCCACCATCTCTCCGATGTTCCGCGCAAGCAGGCGGCGTTTCAGCGGAATGATCCCCGGAGTCATGGGAACCCGCACACCAAACACATACCAGGGCTTCAGGGGCTTAAAGAGCATGCGGATGGCCACATAATTGGTTATGTAGCCAATGGCCGCGCCAAGTAGAGGGGGACCTGCGTAAAAAAATAATGAATTCATGAACGGATCACTTTTCCCAATGTTCTGTCAACAGCCAGGGCCTGCCGCATCCTGGCCTTTAAAAATTCGTCGGTAAGATAATCGCGGCTGTTTTCAATAACCGAACATAGCCCGGAAATGTTACTTGCCTCTCCCAGTTCCATAACGGTTTTCAGATTTTCCACAAAATTACGGACAATCTTGCGGCCCTCACCGTGCGCGGCAATGATTTCGGCATATGTTACAGGGCTCTGGGAATGGATCCGTGACATGGCCAGAATACCGTACAGCGACGTAAGGGTGGAATGGCTTCCAATGGTATCAGGCTGTATTCTGTTTTGATCAAGTGTCATAGCCAGCGCCACCGAGATTGCGGTGGGCAGTTTCTGTCCCACACCCATGAGCAGATCGTGGTCCGCCGGAGTGTCGGTAGATATGTCAGCCCCGTGCTTGTAAAGGAATGCCTCGAATTCACTGCACAGAGCGCCGCTTCTCGTGGTGCGGACAATGGACACGTTCTTGTCCTTCATGTTAGCCGCCCTGGGCCCCCACAGATTGTGAACCAACATCAATTCAACACCCTTTCTTGTGTGCGTCAGCGCCGTGTTCAAGGTGTTTTCCGCCTCGCCTGCCAGAAGGATCATGGCCTGTCCGTCTTTTAACAGGGGGCCGAATTTTTTAACGGTTGCAGCCGTTGCGCTGATCGGGACGCACACAACCACAACATCGACTTTCTTAATCATCTCCTCGGGACGCATAGCGCTGCTGCGTCCGGTCAGGTGTGTCTCATATCCTTCACTGTCAAGCCGATCGGCAAACCATCTGCTCATATCGCCTGTGCCGATAAACCCGAACGACTTGATGAGCTTGACACGCATATCAACACGTGGATAACTGCCCAGCACCTTGATGACCCCAGGCTCCTGAATGATATAATTTTCAATCCGCGCCAGACCGTCACCTATATTCTTATCCTTGATATGGCCTTCAACTTCGATATAAAATTGCAGTTTTTGAGTTGTCACATCGCTCTCGGAATGCAAATCCACTATGTTGACACCGCGCGTGGAGAATTCCCCCAGAATATCAAACAAAAGGCCTACCCGGTCCTGGAGCGGCAAAGTGATAAAAGTCGTGGCATCGTATCCGGTCGGAGGGGCCATTTCCCGCCCTAAAACAGCGAACCGGGTCCGGTTATGCGGGGCCGTTTCCCTCTCCCTGACAGCAAAATCATGCTTATTCAATATTTCTTCAGCCGCTACAACACCACGGTCCGTCAAGTTGTTTTCCTTTATTTCCCGCAGGGCCTCTCCAAGATCATGAACTATAAGCCGAGGGAGATCAGAAAGGTGTTTTGCTATATATTCTTCGCACTGCTTAAACACATGGTCCGTGCTCAGGATCATTTTAAGATCACTGGTGTTATCAAGTGATCCAAGAGAGAGATGAATGGGCAGGACGATATTGTGAATCCAGTATGCGTCGGAAAGGGTTTCCATCACATGAAAATATTCTTTTATCTCTCCTTCCCTGGTGTTATACACAGGGATCACGATAAAATCAGTCTCTTTCCTGTCAAAGGCTCCGATTACTGCAGAGATCCTCGGAAAGACTTTAATCTCGGCATCCGGCCGGAATTTACGCGCAGCCTGCCAGGTATGAGAACCTTCCGGACCAAGGGTGGCAATGGAATTCATTATATCTACCTTTGTCGGTTATTGATTTTTTCTGATTATAACGGATTTGGGGGAGGAAAGCCTTGCACCATTTTTTGTAACTGCCTGATGGGTGGCATGGACAAACTTGTTTGTCCGTGCAAAAAACGTCAATGCAAAGTGAGGAAAGAAT
>JAYEJK010000160.1:0-3713 GCA_034660535.1 Thermodesulfobacteriota bacterium
CATCCTTAAAATCAAGGACATCAAAGCCTTCCTCATCCGGTTGGGAGTATAGCGCCTTTACTTTCTTAAGAAAGCCTTCAGGGTTCTTGAGCTGATCCAAGACAAAGGCCAGCGCTTGATCACTTTCCCTTGTCTCTATAATAGAATCGGGTATGCGCCACATTTCCACAAATCTCTTGTTAAAACTTACTATCTTTCCTACCGCGTCAAATAACGGGTGTATTGTGGTAACCATCTGACTTTCCTGTATAATCGTATCTTCCTAAAGGACATACCGTCTCATTTTGCAAGGAAATTTCTGTAAAAAGGGACTTTTTTGGTTAAAAGGGTTGACTTTTGGCGGCAAATATGAGACGGTATGCCTAAGTAATAGATCATAAGAGACATACAGTATCATTATGGGAGATAAGAATGCCTGCCAGATCAGCACAGCAATTGGAAAAGCTGTTTGATGTCAAACCAGTCATTGTATTCAAAGAAATGCAGGAAGCCCTTGACTCGGCGTCTCGTGCGACTCTCTTTCGCCTCCTCGCTAAAGTGAGCTACTGCAGAAGCTACAACTGCAATGGCATGTACTACACAAAATATGACCCGACTCGTTACGACAAACACGGGCTGTTTTCATACAAAGGCATCCATTTTTCCCGTGATGGGAATCTATCTGCCACAGTCGCGAGGTTGGTTCGCGAATCTTCGTTCGGTCATACCCAACGAGAGTTGCAGGAGTTGCTACAAGTAAGAGTTCAAACTTCTTTGCTCACGATGGTTCACGATAAACAAATAGCACGTTCCAAAGTTGCCGGACAGTTCATCTACCTTCATTCAGACTCGGAGATCCGTATGGAACAACTCACGCAGCGACGAGAGTTATTCGAACAACGAATATTTGAACTCAAAGAAGTCACCGATTCTGTCGTAATTCAGGTACTCTTGATTTTGATCCGGCATCCCGGCTCAAGGGCCGGTGACGTGGCACGCCGGCTCAAAGGACATTCGCCTCCCATCAGGATACAGCATGTTCGGGTGGTCTTCGATCGGTACAACCTCGACGACGTTGGGGAAAAAGGGGGGCCTTCGAGGCGTTGAATCTGTTTTGGTCAATCGCTAAACAGGCGGGTTGGTCTTCTACTGAAATAACCAGAGCAACTGTGTCAAAAGGACACCATCTTCCTCGCATCGATTTTATTGCCGAAACCGACAGCTGTGCTGTATGCCAAGCCCCGCTCGAAGTGGTCAGGACAAAGAATCGAACGGTAGCCACATACGCCGAGGGTTTGTTTGAGGCTCTGGAGGTTCAAAAGCAATGTTCCGCGGACTTGCTTCATCCAGTTATAAAATCCGATGCCTTGGCTCGGATCGTTCGGCCCCGTCAGCGGTTTGGCTACGATCTCATAGTCTATGTCGGGTTGGCACGCTACTTGAGAAAAAAGCAGCGAGAGGAAATTCGTGACGAGCTTTTACGAAAACGAGGATTCAAGCTGAGCGCAGGGTCTGTGACCAATCTGTGCGATCGTTTTTTGCTTTACCTCGAAGCTCTGCATTTAGTTCGCTCACCCTATCTAAAAGCCGTCATGCAAGAGCACGGTTATCCACTGCACATCGATGCTACCAGCGAATACGGCAAGGGGGGGCTGTTTGTCTGCATGGACGGATTCAAAAAATGGGTGCTTTCTGCAGGCAAGATCGAATCCGAGTCAGAGGAGCACTTGAAGCCTTTTGTCGAGAGGACGATAGAGCTTTTCGGTGACCCTATAGCAACCGTCAGGGACCTGGGGAAACCTGGCAAAAATGCCGTGGCGCATCTCGGGCAACGAGGCATCCCGGATTTTGTCTGCCACTATCATTTTCTTGGCGTTGTGGGTGAAAAACTCTTCGACAAGCCCTATGCGCTCCTAAGAAACATCCTCAAGCAAAGCCACGTTCGTTCCGCCCTGAGGCAACTCTTAAAAGAGCTGAAACTATACCGTGGAAAAGACCCGAAAAAAGGACGCTTCGGTCCCGGTCGCGTAAGAGAAGACCTGCTTGCACTTGTGTACTGGGTTATCCAAGGCGAAGGTAAAAAGGACGCCATGTATCCATTCAGCCTGCCGCACCTCGAGTTCTCCCAGAGATGTCGAGATGCCATGCAGCGCGCCGATATTTGGGTGCCCACACCTCGAAGCCAGTCCGAGCACAGGGCATTGCGTCATCTTCGAGGTCTTATTCGACAACTGGAAAAAGACAAGCGCTTCCAAGACGCTGTTGGCCGCTTGGAGAAAGGATGGCAGGCTTTTACCCAGGCGCGTAATACCCTGCGATTAACCGATGCCGAGCTACCCAGGGCAGATACACGCTACCAACCAGTCGGACTGCCCGCGTTGGAAGCACAACGTCTCAAGGAAATCGAAAAGCAGGTCGAGCGTTATCTCAATGACCTACACAGACGTGTTGGCAATGAAAGTCTCGCCAAGCCGATTACACCCCAAGCCATCATCCTCAAGTACTTTTACAAATACAAGATTCAACTCTTTGGCCATCCGGTGATCCGCGACAACGATGGTACGGTTATTGCCGTGGTAGAACGAACAAACAACGTGGATGAGCATTTCTTCGGAAACGAAAAGCAAAAGCTCCGCCGACGCGTTGGACGGGCTCATCTCGGTCGTGATCTTGAAGATCAACCCGCTCAAGCTGCCCTCGCCGCAAACCTACACCATCCCGACTACGTTCGTATTCTCTGCGGCTCCTTGGACCATCTCCACAATGCCTTTGCTGATCTTGACCAACAGGCCTTCGATCAAGCAACCCCGCTTGTCAGAAGCAATCGCGATACCGCACTACAAAACCGCGTCCGCACTCTCCTCAAACATCTCCAGGAAGCAGATGTCCCCAATGAAATCATCCCCCATCTTGCTCAAATCAACCCCTGAACACCCGTTGTTTGACGCGGTACCCAAAACGTGTTTGTTCAGACCCTAGATCGTCCTTTTTGATCCCAAAAAGCGCGTTATAGGGAATAAAACTACCCAGGGAGTTCTGAGAATAGTGCTTTTTTTAGCTGCCTTTTCTGGATTTTGCCGGCCGCATTTTTCGGCAGCTCGTTTATGATCCTGAATTCCTTGGGCACCTTAAAGGCCGCAATGCGGGTTTTTAAAAAAGCCTTAAGGGCCACAGGATCAATCTCTTCATCCCGGCGGGCAACGATAAAGGCGGTTACTTTTTCGCCCCAGTCTGGATCGGCAAGTCCGATAACTGCACATTCTTCTATTTCCGGTCTGCAATACAGGACATCTTCGACTTCCTTGGGATAGACATTTTCACCACCTGTGATGATCATGTCTTTGAGCCGGTCAACAATATAAAGATAGCCGTTCGGGTCAAATCGACCGATATCCCCGGAACGAAACCAGCTTTTTTCCCAGAATGCGGCCCGCGTTGCTTCGGGATTGTTCAAATATCCCATCATGATATTCTGCCCCCGGACGCAGATCTCACCCTCCACACCCGGTTCAAGCTCATGGCCCTGCTGATCTCTTATTTGAATTTCTACCCCGGGTGCCGCGGTGCCCACCGAACCAATGACATGGCGGTAGTAATGGTTATAGGTAACAACCGGGGCGGCTTCAGTCATTCCGTAGCCCTCGTAAATTTTCAGTCCGGTTTGCTCTTTCCATTGGCGAACGGTTTCCGCTGCCATACTGGCCGCAGTAGAAAAGCAATACCGGACTTTGCCA
>JAYEJK010000161.1:0-3704 GCA_034660535.1 Thermodesulfobacteriota bacterium
TTCTTTCCTCACTTTGCATTGACGTTTTTTGCACGGACAAACAAGTTTGTCCATGCCACCCATCAGGCAGTTACAAAAAATGGTGCAAGGCTTTCCTCCCCCAAATCCGTTATAATCAGTTTTTATTTAGTCTGGTAATTTCGTAATTTTATTGCCTGCTTTTGGGTTCTCCGGTAAATAGAAGATATTTTCATAAAAAATATAATCGCGATAAACAAGCTTATAAATTATCTTATGATTTGCTAAAAAATAACATGCCTACAATAAATAATCCATCATATACGGGCAGGATCAGTTCCATACGGGGGAGTGTGATCGACATCCATTTCCAGGATAAACTCCCGCCTCTTTCCGCGATTCTGACAACTGCTGAAAAAAAACCCGTGGTTATCGAAGTGCTTGATCATCTTGATACCCGCCTGGTGCGGGGTATTGCGCTGACAAATACGGTCGGCCTGTCGCGGGGCGATCGGGTCACGGGCAGTGATGCGACACTGATGGCGCCGGTCTGCGAAGAATTGAAAGGCCGCATGTTTAACGTATTCGGCGAAGCAATTGACAACGGGCCGCCTGTTTCCGGATGTGAACTTCGCTCAGTCAACCAGCGGCCGATACCACTTAATGACAGGGTTACAAAGGAGGAGATATTTCTGACCGGCATCAAGGCCATAGACCTTCTCGTCCCCCTGGAACGAGGAGGAAAGGCGGGGCTGTTCGGCGGAGCCGGGGTTGGCAAGACCGTTGTTATTACCGAACTCATTCATAACATGGTGGGACGCCACAAGGGAACCAGCATATTTTGCGGTATTGGTGAGCGATGTCGGGAGGGAGAAGAACTTTATCGAGAAATGAAAGCCGCCGGTGTTTTAAAAAATACCGTCATGGTATTCGGCCAGATGAACGAATCTCCGGGCTCCCGTTTCAGGGTCGCCTGCGGCGCCCTGACCATGGCTGAATATTTCAGAGATGATCTGGGCCAGGATGTTCTGCTCCTGATCGACAATATCTTCCGCTTCATTCAGGCCGGAATGGAACTCTCCGGCCTTATGGGCCGGCTTCCTTCACGGCTCGGCTATCAGCCCACCATGGGCACCGAACTGGCAGAACTTGAAGAGAGGATAGCCAGTTCGAAAAGGGGGGCCATCACTTCTATCCAGGCTGTATATGTCCCGGCCGACGATCTGACCGATCCGGCTGCGGTTCATATTTTTTCACACCTTTCGGCATCCATTGTCCTGTCCCGAAAAATGGCGAGCGAAGGCCTGTATCCCGCCATCGACCAGTTGCAATCGCGATCAATGATGCTTTCTCCCAGAATCGTAGGTCAACGCCATTACGATGTTGCGCGGGAGGTGCGAAAAACACTGGCAAATTATGAGGAACTTAAAGATATCATTGCCATGCTGGGTATTGAAGAGCTTGCGAAACAAGACAGAAAAGTAGTCTACCGGGCCAGAAGGCTTGAACGCTTTCTGACCCAACCGTTTTTCACCACCGGACATTTTACAGGGCTTGACGGGAAAATGGTGGAGCTTAACGATACCATTAAGGGCTGTGAAAAAATCCTCAATGATGAATTTACTGAACAGCCGGAAAGCGCTGTCTATATGATAGGCCCGATCAGCGAGGCCGGAAAGAAAATTTTCTGAGATGACCTGATGAAATCAATTATGAAACTGAAAATATATCTTCCCTCGGAAACTCTTCTGGATACCGAGGCATCAAAGGTTGTCGCCGAGAGCCCTGAAGGCTCCTTCTGCCTCCTGCCGCGGCATATAGATTATGTCACGGCCCTGGTTCCAGGCATATTCTCTTACTTTGATCAAGCCGGCCGGGAATATTTCTTTGCCCTGAACGGCGGTATTCTTACCAAACAGAAGGACTATGTTTTCGTGGCGACCAGACATGCAGTGGCAGGTGAACTGGGCAATCTGCTCAAGGAAGTGGAGAAAATGCTTTTTGTTATCGATGAGCGTGAAAAAACAGCCCGTTCCGCCGTTGCCCGGCTGGAGGCCGGTTTTCTCCGCCGTTTTATGGAGTTCAGCAAACATGGTTGAAAAAAAGCGTTCTGCAGAAAAGCATGAAGGAATGCAAAAATTTTCCAACGATGTTCGGGACCGGGAAGCCAGAAAGCTGCATGCGAGAAAACACTGCATTCGCGAGGTCTGGTTCGGTCTTGGCATGTTCGGCATAATTGGCTGGGCCATTGCGATTCCAACGATTCTGGGCGGTTTTATCGGCATCTGGCTTGATCTCAACCGGAAGGGACGCTTTTCATGGGCCCTTATGCTATTGCTTATCGGACTAGCGCTGGGATGCTGGAATGCCTGGTACTGGGTACAGCGGGAAAGACGCTCAATAACAAAATGGAAAGAAAACCGCGATGAATGAAGGATTCGGACATGCAATCAGCTTTGTGGCAGGAATACTCATAGGGCTCTATTATTTTGGCGGACTCTGGTTTACCGTCCGCTCCCTGCCTGGCGCCGGACGACCATTAAAACTGCTTTTCTGGAGTTTTCTGGCCCGCTCTTTCCCTGTTTTTGCGGCTATGTGGTTTGCCGCAAAGCTGCATGTAACGTTTTTGTTTTTTATTCTTGCCGGTTTTTTTCTGGTGCGTTTCTGTATCACCAGAAAAATACGGCCTCTGACCAGTCGTCAATGACCATCTTCCCTGAATTTTTTATCAATCAGCCGATCGACCGGAGGTTTTATAAAAGATGCAGCTCAGCCCTGATTCTATAATCTTCTGGGAACACGGGTTCATTCGATTAAACGGCACAATCATCTTCACCTGGCTGGTGATGGCCCTTCTCTGTCTTGTTTCACGGCTTGTGACAAGACGGTTGGAAACCAATGATAAACCGTCTCGCCGGCAGAATCTGCTGGAAAGCATTGTTGTCGGAATTCTGGGCCAGATCGAGGAAGTCACCCAGAGGAAGCCTGACCGTTTTTTCCCCTTTCTGGGCACCCTTTTTATTTTTATTGCTGTTTCAAATCTACTTTCCATAATACCCGGCTTTCAATCCCCCACAGGCTCACTCTCCACCACCACCGCCCTTGCCCTTTGCGTCATGATCGCGGTGCCGGCATATGGTATTTCCGAAAACGGCCTTGTTAATTACCTGAAAAACTATATCAAACCCACGCCGTTAATGCTGCCGTTCAACATTACCGGTGAAATCAGCCGGACTTTGGCCATGGCTGTCCGCCTTTTCGGTAATATCATGAGCGGCTCCATGATCGGCGGCATCCTGTTGGCAATCGCTCCTATATTCGTGCCGGTAATCATGCAACTCCTGGGCCTTTTGACCGGCCTTGTTCAGGCATACATTTTCGGAATCCTTGCGGCTGTTTACATTGCCGCCGGCATACAAGTGCAGGAACGGTCGGACGGGCCGTCAGCCGATTGATTTGGTATTTCATAACCCAGATAAACTGGAATTTTAAAAGGTCCTGGACTCTGTTCAGTACCCCCCTGAGGGGTATAAGTGCCTTAAAACATGTGGCACCGCGGGCGTCACATATAACTTCAGAGTTTTTCTGCCACTCATTTCAGTACCCCCTTGAGGGGTACAAAAAACAAGAAAATTACCACTAAGGTACTAAAACAAAAAAAGGAGAGAATATGGACAGTTTAACCCTTGTTGCCGTCGCTTCGATCATCTCCGCCGGACTCTGCATCGGGATCGGCGCCATCGGCC
>JAYEJK010000162.1:0-14083 GCA_034660535.1 Thermodesulfobacteriota bacterium
GAAAGAATATTTTGAGTTTTACAACTTTGAACGACCACATCAGTCGTTCTCGAGAAAGACACCTGCTGAGGTGTATTGGGGAAAGGCAGTTGCCCAAAAGGCAGCATGAATAATTTGGTTAAAAAACCAAAAGAAGTACACCTTAATTTAGGAGAAAATTGTCCTTGACTTGGGGTCCACTTCACATTCAACTGGCGGCCGGAAGAACGGCAATTTTTTCCAAAGCGTAAAAAGGCATACCCCTTACAAAATTACGCTCCTTTTTTCACGCACTAAAATAGCTCATTGTCGAGAATCAACGAGGAAAGAGAAATCATACCGATAAGTTTCCCTCCATCCTCGACCGGAGCTCTTCGTATGCCGGCCTGGTAAATCAGGCGGGCAACATAGCGTATGTCCATATCAGCCGGTACGGTGATAATAGGTTTTGTCATGATTTCATAGACATTGACCTCAGCCGGAGAGCGACCGGGTATTATCACCCCTTTAATAAAATGCTGAACGGCCACTATGCCCCAGGCATCATCAGTATGCCGTTTTTTGACAAGAAGATATGAAACTTTTTCAGACCGCATTTTGACGGCAGCCTCTCTGGCTGTGGCCATGCCGTCAATGGTTACAATACCTTTATGCATCACGTCTCTTGCTCGTATTATTGTACTGTTTTCAGGTTCCATAATCTTCTCCCTATATAGAAATATATGTCATTGCTTAGAAATAACTTTCCCGAACTTTTTCTTTAAATTTTTCCATCTGGCTGTCCAATCCCACAACATGCTCAACCGGAACCACAAAGGCAATGCCTGTTCCCGGTTTATGGAATTCTCCCGTTTCCTTTATCTTGTCTAAAATTTTTGCAACAAGATGCTCTTCGACTAGGAACAGGATAATATCAGTTTGAGCTTCCAGAGAAAGGCCGAAAAAAGTTTTCGCCTCATGAATGCCGGTCCCCCTGGCCGGTATAATTGTTGCCCCTGTAGCTCCTACTTTTTTCGCCGCATCAACAATATTGTCAGTGATACCTGGCTTTACCGAGGATAAAATAAGTTTAAATCGCATTACTTTTCTCCATGAATTATGTTTTGCGTTTAGAAAGCCATCGCATAGCTTGGGCATAGCCCATAACGGTGATAATTGGAAACAGGCTGGCAAAAGCAATAAGGCCAAAACCGTCCAGGGCAGGATTTCGTCCGGGCACGGTGGCGGACAGTCCAA
Organism: Thermodesulfobacteriota bacterium; assembly: GCA_034660535.1. GTDB lineage: Bacteria > Desulfobacterota > Desulfobulbia > Desulfobulbales > DAOVYS01 > DAOVYS01. Next base: position 1,216 of record JAYEJK010000162.1, read on the forward strand.
GACCAAGCGCCGCCACCAGAGGTACTGTTACTGTTGAAGTAGTGACTCCGCCTGAATCATACGCCAGAGCAATGATGCTTTTGGGGGCAAATATGGTCTGTACAATAACAATCATATAACCGACAAGTATGTACAGATAAAGTGGGGTGCCGGTGACAATACGAAATGTTCCAAGGCTTATTCCAAAAGCGACTCCCAGGGCAACAGTGATTCTCAGGCCCCATTGTTTGATCGTCCCGGCTGAAACCTCATTGGCCTTAAATGCCACGGCAATGAGAGAGGGTTCTGCGATGGTGGTTGCAAAGCCGACCATGGCCGCAAAAAGATACACCCAGCCATACGCCTTCCAGTCTGCCTGGGCAACAACTTCCTCTGTGCCGTAAATAAAGACAGGATCAGATAGCTGGGTTGCCATAATTTTTCCCAGGGGAAAAAGCGCTTTTTCGAGTCCTGCCAAAAACAAGGCAAGACCAATGACAACATAGACGCCACCGACAACGAGACGACGCAGATGGGGAATTGGCTGGCGCAAGACCAGGAGCTGAAAACAGGTAATAAGAATAATGATCGGCAGCACATCTCTGCAGGTGGCAAGCAATATTTTGCTGAAATCATATATAAATTCCACGAAAACAGACCCCTTTTTACCTGAAGATGATTAGTCCGTAGCCCATGACAAAGATCATAGGGAGAAGAGACGCAAAGGCGATAAGACCAAAACCATCTACAAGAGGGCTTCGTCCTCTGATGGTTGAAGCCAATCCTACTCCCAAAGCTGCAACCAAAGGTACCGTGATGGTGGATGTAGTGACTCCACCGGCATCATAAGCAATACCGGTGATCTCTTTAGGGGCAACGATGGTCATCAGCATAACAACAACATAACCGCCGATGATCAGATAATGAATAGGCCAACCACGTATGATACGCATGACACCGATAAGAATGGCAAGTCCTACGGAAAAAGCGACAGACAAGCGAAGACCAAAGGCATATTGCTTGAGAGAGTCCGGGCTCGGGTCAATAAGGCCCCCCTGTCCGGCAATTTTTGCTGCTTCTGCAGCCACTGCTATGAGGGCAGGCTCTGCCACAGTGGTTGAGAAACCCAGGGCAAAGGCAAAGCAGAGGAGCCAGAAGATACTGCCCTTCCTGGCCAAGGCCTGGGCCATTGCCTCACCGATGGGAAACAGGCCCATTTCCAACCCCTGAACAAACAGGCTGAGACCGACCCCCACAAGAAGAGCACCAAAAAGGACTTCTCCCATTTGCGGTAATGGCTGCTTCAGGACAACAATTTGAAAAAAAGCGATAACCAGAATAATGGGCAGCAGATCAGTAAAAGCATCTTTGAGTTTTTTCAGGATTATGGAGATGATCATTGCTTTATTACAATTTTTTTCCTTAGGGTCTGGAAAGAAATAACTTGGGTAATTCCGATCCGAAATGTGTTGCAGATTTAGTCGGTTTGATATTCACGAAACCGCAAGCGTAGCAGGGCTACGGTGAGGATTTCGGGGATGTCAAACCGGCTAAAGGTGTGATACAGTTCGGAAACGGAAAATCCAAGTTATTTCTTTCCAGACCCTTAACTGTTGTAAAATGTCATGACTTCACTTGAAACTCCTTCTTCTCATACTAAAGAAAGCTTGTTTAATCAAGTAGTTTACTCTGAAGAAGAAATATAAAAATGCGGCCATGGAGCTTATTTGGTCAATCTGTTATTGATCCGACATAACTATTTGTTATTATTTTGATATTGCTTATTATGAATCACTTTGACTAATCCTCTGAATTTGATATGCTAAGGGTTCGCTTAAAAAATAACTTCACATTTTAATGCGCCGATCCATCCCGCATGGCTGCGTTGCTCGTCGGTTAAATAGCCCTGCTATTCGCCCTCCTCGCGCCTTGCCATGCGGTAAGCCGGGGAACGCTGTTAAAGGTGCTGATTATGAAAAAGGCAGTAAAAGGGGCTTTGTTGTCAGGATTGGTTTATCCCGGCCTGGGCCAGGTGGTTCTGGGCCGTCCGGGCACCGGCATTGCCTTTATATTAGCCGCCACTGCCGGGATTGGCATGATAATATATAAAATTATGACATCCATCTCACTTATCATGGATCAGACCATATCCATGGTTGAAAATGGCGGCGTGAGTTTTAACAAAATTGTTCAGATATCAATGAATGTTACACAAAGCGGGTTTTCTCTTTTCAATTCAGCGCCCATACTCTTTTTTTTGTGCTGGTTAGGCTCGATAATTCATGCATATTTTGTGGGCGACAAACTGGATCGGATAAAAGACCGATTTCGACTCCCTCCAAAACTTCCTCCCCATGTCTGACAGACTTCTTTTCCTATAACTTATTGATATTATTGGTGGCGATAATTCGGGCAATGACTTTTTACAAATGCATCAAAATTTAAACATGGGCACGGGCGGGATTAAGTTGTCTTGCTTTTCAGGTCACGCATTGACAAAAACAAGGTGCGGTAATATTTTGTGCATAGAATTTTAGTACCTTAGCGGTAATTTTCTTGTTTTTTATACCCCTCAGGGGGTACTGAAAATAGTCCAGGACCTTTAAAATTTCCAGTTTATCTGGGTTAGTAATCGTTTACCGCAGAACTCGCAGAGATACTATTTTTTTATGGATAAAATAATAATTACAAAGAGTCTTAACGATTCGATTTCAGCAAAAAAGGAATTTGTCCGTGTCCACATGGAGGATGTCATCCGCCTGGCCGAATGGATGATTAAAACCATTAAAGACGGCGGCAAAATTCTTATTTTCGGAAACGGGGGAAGTGCAGCCGATGCGCAGCATATGGCAGCAGAATTCGTGAATCGTTTTCTGATCAACAGGCCTCCGCTGGCTGCCATTGCCCTGACCACGGATTCCTCGATATTGACCAGCGTGGGAAATGATTTTTCCTTTGATGATATCTTTGAAAAGCAGATTCGAGCGCTGGGCAAACCCGGTGACCTTGCGCTGGGCATTTCCACGAGCGGAAATTCTCCAAACGTAATCAAAGGGATCCGGGTAGCTGAAGAATTGGGAATTAAGACCGCAATCCTTACCGGAGGTTCAGGCGGCAGGTTGCGTGACCTTGCAGGGCTTGCATTAATCGTTCCCACTGACAAAACTCCTCACATTCAGGAAGCCCATCTCTGGGTTGAACATATTCTCTGTCGGCTTGTGGATGAGGCGCTTTATGGGGATACCGCGAACCCTTACGTCCAATAAACACATGAAACAATATCAGCCCCTTGATTTTTCAAAATTGAATACCTATTCCATCCACGACCGTTTCAGCAAGGTAACAGTGGACAGTTTTGCCCGCCCCTTGAAAAAGGGCGCAACTATTCGCGATTTCTTGGATTCATTGCCTGATCAGCTTGCCGGAAGAGACATACGCGAAATTGCGGAAAGGATCGCTACATGCCGCAGTGCGGATTGCCCTGTAATTTTCGGAATGGGCGCACATGTTATCAAGGTCGGTCTAAATCCCATTATCATTGATTTAATGGAAAGATCAATAATTACCGGTATTGCCATGAACGGCGCCGGAATTATTCATGATACTGAGATTGCCATGGCCGGCCGCACATCGGAAGAGGTTGGACAGGTTCTTGGAACCGGTGCATTCGGAGCTGCAAAAGAGACCGGGGAAATAGTGAACGAGGCAATTGCAACAGGCGCCGGGCAAGACAAAGGAATGGGGCAGGCCCTTGGAGAATTTCTTCTGAAAAATAAATTTGAATTTAATCACATGAGCCTCCTGGCGTCAGCTTCTCGCCTGGGGGTTCCTGTCACTGTCCATGTTGCGATCGGGACGGACATCGTCCATATTCATCCTTCAGCCTGCGGCGCCTCTATTGGAAAGACGAGTTATCATGATTTTAAATTGTTTTGCAGCGAGGTTGCCGACCTTGAAGGTGGAGCATACTTGAATGTCGGTTCAGCCGTGCTGTTACCCGAGGTGTTTTTAAAGGCCCTGACAGTTGTTCGGAATCTAGGTAATCAGGTAGAGAATATCACAACGGCAAATTTTGATTTTATCCGTCATTACCGTCCCATGACAAACGTTGTGAATCGGCCGACCGCTGACAAAGGAAAAGGGTACAACATCACGGGACATCACGAGCTGATGATACCGCTTTTAGCTGCCGCCATAATCGACTTGGTTTAAGAATAGCCGATTTTGTAAAAAACGGTCTACGGACACGTATTGCGCATGTAACCTGGTGGAATAACCGCAAACTGAAAACTGAAAAGGATGCCTATTATGCAAAAACTCGTAAAAATAGGGACCCGGGCAAGCCTTCTGGCAATGGCTCAGAGCAATTGGGTTAAGAATAGTATTGAAAAACAATATTCTGATGTAACGGTTGAACTGGTGAAGATCGTGACAAAGGGCGACAAGATACTTGATGTGCCTCTGGCAAAGGTCGGCGGCAAGGGTCTTTTTGTCAAAGAGATCGAGGAAGCATTGCTGCGAAAAGAAGTGGATATTGCCGTTCATAGCATGAAAGACGTTCCCTCCGAGTTGCCGGATGAGTTGCATTTGGGGATTATCACAAAACGAGAGGATCCCAGGGATGCCTTTGTTTCAAATCATTATTTATTCATGGAGGATCTTCCTCAGGGCGCTAAAGTAGGGACAAGCAGTCTCAGAAGAAAATCCCAGTTGGCGGCTTTAAGGCCTGATCTTGTGATAAAGGATTTAAGGGGAAATCTCGACACGCGTCTTCGCAAACTCGATGAAGGGATGTACCATGCCATTATTCTCGCCGCTGCAGGCCTGAATCGTCTGGGATTATCCGATCGGGCAATGAGCTGTTTTGCACCGGATATAATGCTGCCGGCAGTGGGGCAGGGCGCTGTGGGGATTGAACTTCGCAAAGAAGATGAAGAGCTTTTAAAAGGTCTTTCCTTTCTTGATGACAGGGATACCGCGGTCGCCGTAACGGCTGAAAGAGGATTTCTTAAACGTCTTGAGGGCGGTTGCCAGGTTCCTATCGGCGCATTTGCTGAAATTGAAAATGGCCGGGTCACTCTGACCGGGCTGGTTGCCGAAGTAGACGGCGGTAAAGTGATAAGGGAGAGTGTTTCAGGCAGCATGACTGATGCTGAATCACTGGGAAGAAACCTTGCCGAAGAGATTTTGAAACTGGGCGGAGAGAAAATTTTGGCTGAAGTATATGATACGCAGGGAAACAATGGAAACGGAAAATAGAGAAAACATAACAGAAGAAAAATTCGAAGAACCAATTGAAACGAAATTAGGGAAAATTTATCTGGTTGGCGCCGGTCCTGGAGATCCCTCTCTGATAACGTTACGTGGAAAGGCGCTTTTAGAAAGGGCGGATGTTGTTGTTTATGACTATCTGGCGAACAAGAAGCTCTTGAAGCACGTGCCAAAGGATGCGGAATTTATTTATGCCGGGAAAAAAGGTCATGTAAAACATTCGCACACACAGGAAGAGATTAATCAGCTACTGGTTGCCTATGCGCTGGCCGGCAAAATAGTAGTGCGTCTTAAAGGCGGCGATCCATTTATCTTTGGAAGGGGTGGGGAAGAGATTGAGGAGTTGGTCAAAGCAGACATTCCATTTGAGGTGGTTCCTGGTGTCACGGCTGCAACAGCGGCTGCCACCTATGCTGGAATCCCGATCACGCACCGGGAATATACCGCTTCCGTAACCTTTCTTACGGGCCATGAAGATCCTACCAAACCCCGTTCTAATATTGCATGGGACAAAATTGCAACCGGGGCGGGCACCCTTATTTTTTATATGGGTATCAAGAATTTAGACCATATTGTTAAACAATTGATAAACCATGGCAGGGATCCTGAAACACCGGCTGCGGTAGTGAGATGGGCCTCGACCACCAGGCAACGTTCCGTGGTTGGTACATTAGAAAAAATTTCATCTTGTGTTAAAAAGGCAGGTATAAAACCGCCTGCAATGGTGGTTGTCGGGGACGTTGTCAAACTTCGAAAAAAAATAAACTGGTATGAAAATCGTTCTCTGTTCAGAAAACGTATTCTAATTACCAGGACCAGGGACCAGGCTAGTGAACTGGTTGCTCAACTCGAAGAACTCGGGGCTGACTGCCTGGAATGGGCCACAATTGTAATCAAGCCTCCGGAATCATGGGATGAACTTGACCGTGAACTAAAGCTTCTCAAGCAGTATAAGTGGGTACTGTTCACCAGTACTAACGGCGTAAAGTTTTTTTTCTCGCGAATGTTTGAACTGGGAATGGATTCAAGGGCTTTCGGGGCATCACGAATAGGAGCTGTGGGAACCTCAACCGCTGATGAACTTATGGCATTCGGGATAAAGGCTGATCTGCTTCCCAAAAAGTTTACCGGTGAAGCATTGGCCGAAAAACTGGCGTCCAGGGGAGTCAAGGGCGATAAGATTTTGATTCCAAGGGCAGTAGTCGGAGGAGAAGCATTGCCTGAAACCCTGCGCAAGGCAGGGGCTCAGGTAACAATAGTTCCGGTTTACAGAAACATGCGTCCAAAAGGCGGAGAGGAATTATTGCGCAGGGAATTTGAAAAAAAGAGGATTGATATCGTGACCTTTACGAGTTCGTCAACAGTCACGAATTTTCTTCATATGATAGGGATTGAAGATCCTGATGAACTCAAAAAATTGCTGAAAGGAGTGACGATAGCATCCATCGGTCCGATCACGACAAAAACAGTCGAACAGAGCGGGCTTAAGGTCCATATTCAGCCCGAAGCCTATACTATTCCAGCTTTTGTTAAGAGTATCGAGGCCCATGTTATTAAGAAAGGATCAGGGGCCGCTGAATTTTTGGAGGATAAGGAGTCCCAGTAGAATCATGCCTGGTCCATTTGCAAGATAGATTACGTAAATAATCGGGTAGCGTTCGCCCAAGGCCTGTTTCAGCTTGTTTTTGTCCAGAACCCGCGGCAGCCAGAAGAGTATTGAAACTACAGTCCCTAATGTCATCAGGGAGATTCCTATTATTTTGTAAACCATGAGGCGCCTTTATTCGTAACCGTTTAGATGGGGTGCCTGTGGACGATTACCTTTATTCTCCTATTATTTTTACAAGAGCCCTTTTTTTTCTTCGGCCGTCAAATTCTCCGTAAAAGATCTGTTCCCAGGTCCCGAAGTCTAATTTTCCGCCAGTGATTGCCGCCACAACCTCGCGCCCCATGATCTGACGTTTCATATGCGCATCTGCATTGTCCTCGCCCACGTTATGCCGGTATTGGGAAACCGGTTCATGTGGGGCCAGTTTTTCAAGCCATATGTCATAATCGTGGTGAAGGCCGGACTCATCATCGTTTATAAATACCGATGCCGTTATGTGCATCGCATTGACCAGGACCATTCCTTCTTTTATACCGCTTTCCCGGAGGCATTCATTCACCTGCGGCGTGATGTTGATAAACGCACGCCGGGTCGGCACCTCAAACCACAGTTCTTTGCGATAAGTCTTCATTTGTTTTCTCCGGACCAATAATTTTCAACGGTGTGTACACTTCTGATCTCCAGTAAATTTTTCAGTTTGTTATAGGAAAATAGGGATGAATGACTGGTTATCAGGTAGCGTCCAAGATTATAAAGTTTTTTAGTACCTTAGTGGTAATTTTCTTGTTTTTTATGGCAAGAAATCAAAAGGGTGAAATATTTTTAAATAGTTACACGCAACTGTTAAGGTACTTATCCAGGACCTTTAAAAATTTCCAGTTTATCTGGGTTAGCATAACGAACATTGTATTTTTTTACAATGTCCTTAAAAAGGATATTATCGAACAATGTAGCCAGGTAATGTTTCCCCTCCAAATTTCCAGTTATGATCTCAGGATAACCACCGGTTGAGAGATAAGGGCTCAAGTTCCTGAGCAACAGCCCCTGCCGTTTCTTTTATATGCGCGGCACATAATGGACTTTTTGCGAGTTTATCAAGAATTGAAGCTTGCATGAAATACACAACTTGATATAAAGTGCTGCGATTTGTTATTAACCATCCTGAAGAAACAAGGAATAATATTTTCCAATCCATAACCATAACCCAGATAAACTGGAAATTTTTAAAGGTCCTGGACTATTTTCAGTACCCCCCTGAGGGGTATAAGTACATTAACAGCTGCGTATAACTATTTAAAAATATTTCATTTTTTTGATTTCTTGCCACTCATTTCAGTACCCCCTAAGGTACTAAACTTTCCAGCCAGAACAAGAGGAGACCGGCAATGCCCAAAAGAGAGGACATAAAAAAAGTACTGATTATCGGCTCCGGCCCGATCATTATCGGTCAAGCGTGTGAGTTTGACTATTCAGGTACACAGGCCTGCAAGGCGCTTCGTAAGCTAGGCTATCAGATCGTTTTGGTAAACTCTAATCCAGCTACCATAATGACTGATCCGGACACGGCGGATGCCACATACATTGAGCCTCTCACTATTGAATCGGTAACCGATATCATCAAAAAGGAACGGCCTGATGCCCTGCTTCCTAATCTTGGAGGCCAGTCCGCTTTGAATCTTTCATCAGAACTTGCCCGTGCAGGCGTACTTGAAGAATTCAATGTCAAGGTAATCGGTGTGCAGATGGATGCCATCAAGCGCGGGGAAGACAGGTTGGCTTTCAAGGAAACAATGCTGAAATTGGGAATCGAAATGCCGCAAAGCGAAATTGCGCATAGTGTTGAAGAGGCCGAGGCGATTGCGAACAGGCTTGGCCGGCCGGTTGTTATACGCCCGGCCTATACTATGGGAGGAACCGGAGGCGGCGTGGCCTATAACATTGCCGAGGTCCGCACTATCACCAGTCGGGGTCTTTCCGCGAGCCTTGTAGGACAGGTATTGATAGAAGAGTCGGTTATCGGCTGGGAAGAGCTTGAACTTGAGGTTGTGCGTGATGCGAAAAATCAGATGATAACCGTCTGCTTTATTGAAAATGTCGATCCCATGGGCGTGCATACGGGTGATTCCTTCTGCACGGCTCCAATGCTGACGATCTCTCAGGAACTCCGGAAGAAACTTCAAGAATATTCATATGCTATTGTCGAGGCAATCGAGGTGATAGGGGGAACCAATATCCAGTTTGCTCATGATCCCGAAACAGGGAAGGTTGTGGTCATTGAGATCAATCCCAGGACATCGCGGTCCTCCGCTCTGGCTTCCAAGGCAACCGGTTTCCCGATAGCCCTGATTTCTTCAATGCTCGCTTCCGGCCTGACCTTGGACGAAATCCACTACTGGCGTGACGGCACCTTGGAGAAGTATACGCCGTCCGGCGATTATGTAGTGGTTAAATTTGCACGTTGGGCCTTTGAGAAATTCGAAGGGGTTAAAGACAAGCTCGGCACCCAGATGTGTGCAGTGGGTGAAGCAATGAGCATCGGCAAAAATTACAAGGAGGCCTTCCAGAAGGCCATCCGTTCTCTGGAAATCGGTCGTTATGGGCTGGGGTTTGCCAAGGACTTTCACCAAAAGTCACTGGAAGAACTCATGGAACTACTGAACGAGCCGTCGAGCGAACGGCAGTTTATAATGTATGAGGCGCTACGCAAGGGAGCCGGTATTGAATCAATTCATAATAAAACCGGAATCAAGGCCTGGTTTATTGAACAGATGAAAGAATTAGTGGAGTTTGAGGAAGATTTACTGCGATTCAAGAGCAAATCCCTGCCGGATGACATGCTGAAGCGCGCCAAGCAGGACGGATTTTCAGATCGGTACTTGGCGCAACTTTTTGATATTCCGGAAAAAGATGTCCGGAGGAAACGTTCTAGTCTCGGCATTGTGGAAGCCTGGGAACCGGTTCCAGTCAGCGGCGTTGAGAATGCAGCCTATTACTACTCAACCTATAATGCTCCGGACAGTGTCAAGTCCAGCGCCAATCGCAAGGTGATGGTGCTGGGCGGCGGCCCCAACAGGATAGGACAGGGCATCGAATTCGACTATTGCTGCGTACATGCCGCCTTATCCCTCCGCGATGAGGGTTTTGAAACAATAATGGTTAACTGCAATCCCGAAACGGTCTCTACGGATTATGACACATCGGACAAGCTGTATTTTGAACCACTGACCGTGGAAGATGTTTTGAGCATTTATGAAAAAGAAAGCCCTGAAGGCGTTATTGCCCAATTCGGCGGTCAAACACCACTTAATATCGCAAACGAACTGGCAGAGGCCGGCGTCACTATTCTTGGGACCAGCCCTGCGACTATAGATATGGCGGAAGACCGGGATCAGTTTCGCAAAATTATGCAAAAGCTCCGCATTCCTCAACCGGAATCAGGTATGGCAAGCAACCTTGAAAAGGCTCTCAAAATCGCAGAAAGAATAGGCTATCCCTTAATGGTTCGTCCATCATATGTTTTGGGAGGTCGGGGCATGGAAATCGTATATGACGATACCATGCTGAAACATTATGTGTCAGCAGCGGTTGAGGTGTCTCCCGATCGTCCCATACTCATTGATAAATTTCTGGAAAATGCAATTGAGGCCGAGGCGGATGCCATTTCCGACGGCACGGACGCCTTTGTGCCCTCGGTCATGGAACATATCGAATTGGCCGGAGTTCATTCCGGAGACTCTGCATGTGTTATTCCCCCGATCAGCATCCCTGCTAAGCATTTTGAGACAATCTGTGAATATACCAAAAAAATTGCAATCGAATTAAAGGTCGTAGGCCTGATGAATATTCAATATGCCATTGCAAACGACACGGTATATGTCCTGGAGGCAAATCCGCGGGCTTCCAGAACGGTCCCGTTGGTCTCAAAGGTCTGTAATATAAATATGGCGGGAATCGCAACAAAGGTTGTTTTGGGCAAGAAGATTAAAGAACTCAATCTCAAGTCCCATCCCATCAAACATTTTGGTGTAAAGGAGGCTGTATTTCCATTTAATATGTTTCCGGAAGCAGATCCTCTTCTTGGTCCGGAAATGCGGTCAACCGGTGAAGTATTAGGGGTTGCCGATTCCTTCGGTCTTGCCTATTACAAAGCGCAGGATGCCGCCCACCAACGATTGCCCATTAAGGGAACCGTACTCATTACGGTTGCGGAGCATGACAGACCTGCAGTGCTTAATACAGCCAGACATTTTTCCGATCTCGGTTTTAAAATCAAGGCCACAAACGGCACCCATTCTTTTCTTCAAGAACAGGGGATCGAAGCAGAACTAATCAAAAAGCTGCACCAAGGTCGGCCTAATATTGTCGACGCTATAATCAGCGGCGAGATCCAACTCATCATTAATACACCAAGCGGCAGAATAAGCCAATATGATGATTCTTATATCCGCAAAGAGGCCATTAACAACAAAATACCATATATCACGACTCTTGCCGCGGCTTTGGCCTCGGCAAAGGGTATTATGGCGTATAGGCGGGGTCATGGGGAGGTCTGTTCTCTGCAGCATTACCATGCAGACATTAAATATCGATAGAATCGGTACTAACGGCGTCTTTTTTGGTTGAAACAGGCAGAAGTGATCGTCTCGTAAAAAGTCCCTCTGGAATTAGTGGGTTTTTGTTATGTATCCTGGGCTTGGTAAATTCATTATCCTTTGGAAGTGGTTGTTCACGAAACAGGTGACATCTGCTGCGATTGATATCACGGGCAGGTGTAATCTCAGGTGTCTGCACTGTTACTGGTGGGAACAGGACCACCCCGGGGAGCTGAGCGATCAGGAGATGATAGATTTCATGAAAAGCCTCAGGTCAAAGGGGCTAAGAGCAGCGATTCTATATGGGGGGGAACCTACGCTCCGCCTGAATGTCTGCCGTGCCGCCACTGAAATCTTCGATGCAACACTGATATTTACAAACGGGACCAACGGCATGCCTGCCATTGATAATGGCCAGTGGGTCGTATCTCTTGACGGTGACAGAGAGGCAAATGATCTAATCCGTGGAGATGGTGTCTATGATCTCGTGGTAAAGAACCTGAAAAAAGCCCCCAAACCCCCGATTGTCCATATGACTATATCCCGGTTGAACCAGGAAAGCATTGATGATTTTGTGAAAGCAATGATAGGGCTTCCTATCAGGAAAATCGGGTTTTCCTTTTTCACTCCCTCTCTAGGGTCGGACAGCTCCAAGTTTTTCATACCTCTTGCGGATCGTGACAATCTCGTGGCCCACCTTCTGGTTCTACGCGAAAAATACGGGAAAAAAATCGGTTTCACGCCTGCCATGGCCCGTCAATTGCTTACCAGCGGCGCTTTTTTTAAATGGAACAGATATTCCTCCTGTCCGGTCAGCAAAAGAGTCCGGTGTTTCAAGTCAGACGGCAAGCCCAAGGGCTGCACCTACGGCAATGATGCAGACTGCACAAGATGCGGATGCGCCGCGGTCGTGGCGTATCGAGGCGCTTTCTCTCCCCCGGATTACCAGACCATCAAACTGATATTCGACCTCATGGCATGAATATCTCGCTGGGAAAATGCGTTAACGCCCCTAAAATGAGATAATTTTATGGTAACTTCGTAACTTCTCAATAAGTGGTGGTAGCAAAATTTGAATATTCTTTTCCGGATTCCCGCATGTCTTTAGCGGGAATCCAGGAGTTTGGCCACCACTTATTAAAAGGATATACTAGCCCATTGAAAAGTAAGAGGCCAACACAAATTTAGTACCTTAGTGGTAATTTTCTTGTTTTTTATACCCCTCAAGGGGGTACTGAAATGAGTGGCAAGAAATCAAAAAGGTGAAATATTTTTAAATAGTTACACGCGGCTGTTAAGGTACTTATACCCCTCAGGGGGGTACTGAAAATAGTCCAGGACCTTTAAAAATTTCCAGTTTATCTGGGTTAGTAACCGTTCAGAGGGGTCCCATATTTTGCAGATTCCTTTTCGCGAA
>JAYEJK010000163.1:0-3694 GCA_034660535.1 Thermodesulfobacteriota bacterium
CGATGACCAGATCCCAGCCGGCGGCGATCAGGTCCTCGAATCGTTCGCGGTTATATTCGACTATCTGTCCTTGCGACCACCCGCGGCGTTTGTCCATCGGCTTAACGGAATCCATGGAGCAGATGACCTGATCATGGCTCCGCCACATGTTTTCTTCTCGGGCGATACGCCGGTAGGCAGAGAAATCACTTGGGATAAGCGCCCGGAAATCCTCTCCAAAATGCGTCTCCTTTTCGGCCAACCATTGCATAATCAAACCCTTGGGCGCGATGATCAGGGTGCGAGCGACCAGCCCGCGGAGTTTGAGCTCCCGCATGATCAGGCCTGCTTCGATGGTCTTTCCGAGTCCGACCTCGTCGGCTAAGAGATATCGTATCCGGTCGCTGGAGATCGCCCGTGACAGTGCCCTGATCTGATGAGGAAGCGGGATAACCGAGGATTCGATAGGCGCAAGCAGAACGTCCTTAGTGAGCGCATCGGCCACCCTGGCCGCAGCAGCAACGTAGGTAATTCCAGCCGGCATGCCGGTTGCAGCGTCGTCAAGCGGCTTAAGATTGGTCGCGGGAATACGCACCACCGAATCCGAGCCAGGCAGCCAGACGCGACAGGTCGTATCGCCCCAGAGTGTCTGGGTTTCGATGACCTTGCAGAGTTGGCCGTGGTCAGGGCTGTAGTACCAGTTTCCTTCATTCATCAAGTCTCAAGCCTCGCCATGTCCCTGATACCATCACGAAACACCTGAAAACTATTCGATTGATTAACTTCCACATCTAAATGTGGTGCAATTTTTTCCGCCCATTCACATTTCGCTCGTCCACTATGGGGCCATCCCAGTCGTTTTAGTTTTTGCGATCCCCCTGGATAAACAGCATCCGCGAGCTTTTCCCATGTGCCGCAAATGCTGTCTTGCACATACTGGTTAAGGACTCGTTCTTTTGCACGAGGGTAGGCAGTTTTTACGGCGTTGCGATCTCCCAATAGCCAAGCTTCGCCTTCCTCAATTGCAATCCTGAACAATGTTGTCGGTTGTGGATTGCATGCATTCAAAATGTCGAGCAATTCTTGTTTGAACCCCAGACAATCCTTATCATCCAAGTCTACGACCACAATAACCGCAGCAGGATAACCCTGGAGACTTTTTCCATATCCTCTGAGCAACTTAGGTAAACGATCAAGAAGAATCCGTTTTTGAGGATCTGTTGTTCCTCTCAGGTCCTTTGGAATATGGCCAATGCCTTTGTAGGGAACAATTCTATAAGTGTGATCCTGTCCGTTTGGCCCAAGAATTTTTTCCAGAATAGATTCCAACGCTATTTTCCCTGACGCATCCTCGACAAGTATTTCAAAATGCATTGGCTCACCTCGCATCCAGATAATCGCTATACCAGAGGCCGCCAAGAGGTAATCCCTCATCCACCATGGCTTTAACGGTTGCATCATCGCTAGCCCTGCGGATATTCGAAAACCCATCTGAACCTTTTTCAAGAATCCATGTCTCATTTGGTGCAAGTGCATCGACAAAATAAGGTTGATGAGTTGTGATAAAAAGTTGGGGCGCATTTTTCTTGCCGGTTGCGTGTGTGCGGAATTCAGAAGCCAAAGTCTCAAGGAGTTTGTGATAAAGACCATTTTCAGGCTCTTCAATACAGACAAATGGCGGTGGAGTCGGATCTTTCAGTAAAAGCAGATAGGCAAAAATCTTTAACGTACCATCAGACATTTGCTGAGCGTAAAACGGATCTTCAAAACCTTTATCATTAAATCGGAGAAGCAACCGTTTATCCGGGCTCTCTTCAGTATCGATTCTATCAATTCCGGGAATTTTTTCAGCAATGCGATTGAGGATACTCTTAAAACGTTTAGGATGTTCACGCTCCATGAATTGAACTACATTGCCGAGGTTGTCACCGTGGATATTCAAATGTTTTTGTGGTCCGGCCAGAGGTAAGCTTCGGGCAGCATCCGGTGTGAAGTAACTCAAATACCAACCTTCAATAAAGTGCCGGAAGGCCGATATCCGGGGATGTTGTTTCAGTGCGCCAAGGGTTGCGATACCAAGCTTACGTTTGTCCTGCAGCTCAATAACTTCTGTTTCACGGCTTTCTTCTGTTTGTGGTGTTGCTTCAATTTTCTCCATCAACTCAGTTAAATCAAAACTTTTTTCACCTTCATCGATCTGCTTTCCCAGTTCTTCGCCTTTCCACACGACGCCTTTGCCTTCATTTAACATAAGAAAGGAAAAAGGCCAGCCATGTGCTTGCCCTTTACGCCGCTGACGAAGGCGCTCAAGTTTTACATATGGGCGCCCAGTTCTATCTGTATCAATTGCAAGCTCATAGGTAATAGGCCTGGCTTTCCCATCTTGCTTGTAATATATCTGGAACTCTATCGCTCCATCCATTCCCTGCGAACGAATACGATCAAATCCTCCCCGTCCTCTGGCGTCACAGGCCTCTTCAACCCCTAATTTCAGGCAGTCTGCAAGAAAGCCAAAGGCATCAAACAAAGAACTCTTACCAACACCATTTTTACCAATAACCGCAGTCATAGGTGTTAGTGGCTGAGCTTGTTGCATATTCCACAGTTTCCCGAGTGTTACGTCTTTCAATACACGGAAATTTTTTATCCTGAATCCTTCTATTTTTGCCATGGTTATTCACCTCCCAATTGTGACACGGAGAAAGGTTGAAACAGGGACGCGGTGATTATCTGATGAGCCATTTGTCCGCCTCCTGTATCATTTTTACAAGCTGCCCGATAACTTGGTCGTATGCGTTATCAAGGCTATTTGAAGTTTTTTGGTTTATGTATTTACAACGAAGAGCAAACTCAATCCAGACCTGAGTTTCACAGGCTTCGCTCTCTGCATCGCTTAACTTGGCGATAAAAGCTGCTCTGTAACGCCGCTTTCGCCATGCTTCCGCCAGATTTGCACACACAGAACGTGATGACCGCCGCATCTGATCGACCATCGAGTATTTCTCTTCCGTCGGAAAAGCCTTGGTAATCTCGAATATATTCATCGCCGCAGCCATTGCATTCTGATAAACCCGTAACTCCCGATAATGTCTAATATTAGCCATCTCCGTGTCACCCTTTCTGAGACGCGGAGACACGGAGAAGGGGCGACACGGAGAAACCGTATCGTAAATTCATCGCATCAGTTTCAATAAATCGTATTATCATCTTTACCAACTCCCTGTCTCCGCATCGCCGCGTCCCCGTGTCTTACCCTCTCCGTGTCTCGTAA
The DNA here is from genome assembly GCA_034660535.1 of Thermodesulfobacteriota bacterium. Classification (GTDB taxonomy): domain Bacteria; phylum Desulfobacterota; class Desulfobulbia; order Desulfobulbales; family DAOVYS01; genus DAOVYS01. Next base: position 3,251 of record JAYEJK010000163.1, read on the forward strand.
TCGCCTGGTCGTACCACATGAGGAGTTTGGGGTCTTCCTGAAGGATCTTATCCGGAATCTTGCGGGCCACGGCGATGATGGTGGCGTAGTCTCGCTCCTGCCAGGCCTTCTTGAATCCGGCGCGGACGGCCTCGATGCGAAAGACCTTCATGCGTTTCTGTTTGGATTCGCGGTACTCCTCGAATTCGCGCATCAGGGTCCGCTCGCGCAGTTTCTCCAGATCACCGGCCTTGTTGGGGTCTGGGACGTACCAGCGGTCTTTGGCTTTGGCCTTGAGCACTGAATCTTCTTTTCCCAGATTACGCAGTTCCTTGAAGTTTGAGGACAGGTAGCTGTGAATCTGGCTGGGAACTTCGTCCTTACCGTCGTAGCGTAGGAAGTTCTGCTCCAGCAGTTCATCAAGCTCGAGCATCCTTTCATTCTTTTGCCAGCCACCAATCTCCT
>JAYEJK010000164.1:0-3667 GCA_034660535.1 Thermodesulfobacteriota bacterium
TTTGATATTCACGAAACCGCAAGCGTAGCAGGGCTACGGTGAGGATTTCGGGGATGTCAAACCGGCTAAAGGTGTGATACAGTTCGGAAACGGAAAATCCAAGTTATTTCTTTCCAGACCCTTAAGCAAAAAATGGTGGGCGCTTAAGAGGGAACGTATCCTTAAGTTGATGACATTGCTGTGCGATTAGACAGCTGTTTTTTTGAGTGAGCCCTTGATAAGATTAACCATAAATCCTGAATAGAAACAGAAGAACATGCCCAGGACCGTGGCGATAGTGGTGACCCAAAATAGAACTAAATGGAGCATATACATATTATATAAGAAGATATCCAGTATAAAAACAATTAATCCAAGATGGATCAGGGAAGACCCGACCCTTACCCAGTAGCCCTTTTTCTCAAAATGGAGAAGCTGACTGCCTGCGAGCGCCATGATAAGAACCCACAACTGAAGCACAAGAGATGCAATCAGGATGGTCAGAAGTCCTATCCTGATTCCGAAAAAAAATGAGAAAACAGCGGCAGCGGCAAGCAGGACCACTGCAAACCAGTTCAGCCTGGACATGGCGAGCAGACGCTTGGGAACACAGATGCCCAGCAGCATAATGAGCGCCACTAGAAATGGAGAGATAATTATGTTCATCCGGTTCATGTATCCTGCCTTGATCACTTCGGGCATCTGGTGAATCCGGGCCAGTTTGAAATAAAACATCCCATAGATGCAGATCAGGGAAATGACAAACAGCACCGCCACTGTGATCAGGATCAGGTAATAATCGTAAGAGCCTTTTTTTTTCATACTATGCGTGGTTCCGAAACTACCGGAATGTATGCTCTCCGGGGAAGTAAAAGGATGATAAAAATGTAAAGATCATTGCCATAAAACACATAATTCCCAGGATCGAAGAAAAGCGCCACATCCATGGTTTATTGACATAGAGCCTGGTATGAAGGTAGGTGGTGAAAATCACCCACATCATTATGGAACTGCAAATCTTAGGGTCCCACCACCAGTTTGGGCCCCACGCCTGAAGCGCCCACGGGTACCCCAGAAGCATTCCAAGAGTAAGCATAAAATAACCGAACTTTGCAAAATCATACCCGAGTATTTCTATGGATAGTTCCCGACGGACCAGCATGAACACGGATGTGACAAAGGTGAGGGTGATGCAGCCATAGGCCAAAAACAGCATGGGAGGATGAAACCACATATAGTGGGCATTATAGTAAAAAATCATTTTAGGATAAAGGCGCATAAATTGACCGAACCGGCTCATCGTCGAATGGCCGGCGTTGAGCCACCCGGCAATTTCTGAAGAAAACCTGGGAAGCGGAGAGGAAAACGGATCAGCAGCAACAAAGAGAATCACGACATGGGCGGCAAGAAGCAGATGCAGAAAAGCCTTTAACTTATGATTCTTCATCCTGAAATGTGCTATCAGAACCATAAATGCGTAGCACATGAACCAGAAATAATATTTTTCATTTTCGATCCAGAGAGGGATCGAATACCTGGGCGGGTTCGCCGGGTCATAGAGGGGAAGTGAGTAAGCTGACCGGCTGTTCATGGCCTCAAGACGGCTGTTCAGCCATCCGGCCATATCTGATGGGATTTCAAGGGCAAAATGGGTATGGATCTGATAATGAAACCAGCAGATCCATAGGAATCCGGCCACAAATACCAAATTCATGACCGTAAGCAGATAAGAAGTAGAACGGTTAAAAACAGGACTGGAACGGGTCAGATTGGCAACGCCGGAAATCCCTGTAAGACATGCCAAAAGGATCAAGATTGTCATGATGAGTCGGCCGACCTGGCTGAAGGTAGCGGCGGACGGCAAGATTTCCACTGGCGTAATTGTCCCTCTTAAAAAAAATTGTAACCGTTCACACTCGTTCAAAGCAGAAAAATTGAATAATCTCTGCACTTATAAGCGGTTAGTTATCGGTTCACAGTTCACGGTTTATCCAACTACTTTCTCTCTTTTTCAACCGTGAACGGTATAACCGACAACTGTAAACCGTCAACTGTCAACCGACTACCGGTCCTGCGACTCGATTTCCCGGCTTATCAAATCAAAATTTTTTCCGGCCGTCTCATCACCTTGATCAGCGGCCTTTTTATACCAGTATGCAGCCTTTTTCAGATCTTTCGTCACACCGTGCCCGTTTTCAAACATTGCAGCCAGGCTGTTCTGGGCCATCAACAGCCCCTGGTCCGCGGCCTTCTGATACCAGTAGGCCGCCTTGATGGGATCCCGGCTCTCCTCCAGTACAACGGAAAACATGAAACCCAGATTATTCTGGGCATCAGGATCATTCTGTTCCGCTGCTTTTGTAAACCAGAAAACCGCCTTTTCCAGATCCTTTTCAACCCCCCGGCCTTTAGAATACATTATGCCTAGAACATTCTGTGCAGTCACATGCCCTTGTTCACCGGCCTTTACATACCAGTAGGCCGCCTTTTCAAGGTCCCTCTCAATGCCATGACCCCTGGTATACATTATAGCCAGGTTGGCCTGTGCATGAACATGTCCTTTCCTTGCTGCCTGCTCATACCACCAAACCGCTTTCTCCGGGTCTTTTTCAACACCCAGGCCGCGCAAATACATAATGGCGAGGTTATTTTGCGCTGTCAGTTGCCCCTGCTCCGCAGCCTTCTCATACCAGTAAAGCGCCTTTTCAAAATCTCTTTTTACTCCCTCGATCCCGGTGTACATCAGTCCCAGATTATTCCGGGCATCAGGATTCCCCTGCTCGGCAGCCTTTTTAAACCAGGACATCGCCTTTTCCAAATCCTGTTCAACCCTTTCACCTTTCAAGTAGATGAAACCTAGAAAATTCTGCGCAATATGGTCCCCTGCTTCCGCCTTTTTCCGATATTCGACAATAAGTTGCCCTGAAGCATCCGCCTCATCTTTTTTGTCCGGCAACGGTTTGACCGGTAAGGGCTTTTCAACTATTGTCTTTTCCGGACCAACGGCCTTGACCGTCGGTTTTGCAATAGACTTCTCCTGTGCCTGCTTATTTTTTATCCTGAGATATGCCCTTTGGCCCTTCCGGTAACCCTGATCAGCCGACTTTTTATACCAATATGCCGCAGTCTCAAGGTCCGGGGCTGTGGTCGCAAAACCGTTTTCATACATCTTCCCGAGATAAAGCTGACCTTTGGTGTAGCCCGATTCCGCAGCCTTTTTGTAAAGCAAAAAAGCCTTGTTCATATCCTTTTCCACCCCCAGGCCTTTCTCATACATCATGCCAAGATGTGTGATCCCCCGGGCGTATCCCTGATCAGCCGCTTTTTTGTGCCAGAAAAAGGCCTTTTCATAATCCCGGTCAACACCCTTTCCATCATAATAGGCATGCCCAAGTTTAACCTGGGCCTTGGCCGATCCATTTTCAGCCTGCGCGATCAATTCATCCAATTGACCGGAATATGCCTCAACGCAAAACAGAAAAAAAAGGCAAAAAAGAGAAACAATGATTCTCATGTAATCTATTTCCTTTTGTAAACGCTCACCAAAGGTAAGGAACAAATTTAAGGCATTGTTAATTTAATATAGCTGACAGTCCATCGTTCCATTTGAGCATTAAGAGTATGACGGAACACAGAAGCATTTTTTTACTTTTACTGTAGCATTTCGTCTTCCTTCTGAGTCTTGCAA
>JAYEJK010000165.1:0-3645 GCA_034660535.1 Thermodesulfobacteriota bacterium
TAAGGTGCCGATGGTCACGCGCCACACCGTTGCTGAAGCCAGACGGCGAAAAAAAACCGCGTTTTATGATAGCGGTCCAACGGCTTTTGCTACCCAGTGATCGGCTAGGAATGAGGAGTATCATGAATCAAGGATGGGAACCCAAAATAATCGCCTTTCTTTGTAACTGGTGCAGCTACCCGGCAGCTGATCTTGCCGGGGTCGGCCGCATGCAGTATCCTTCGAATATTAGAATAGTAAAAGTCCCGTGCTCCGCCCGCGTAAGCGCCAACCTGATACTGTCCGCCTTGAAATCAGGAGCGGACGGGATTCTTGTCTCGGGATGCCACCCCGGGGACTGCCGCTACATCAACGGAAATCTGTACGCCAGACGCCGTTTTGCCCTGCTGAAAAACCTCATTGAATTCATAGGAATTGAGCCCGGCCGGGTCAATTTTTCATGGATAGCCGCTTCCGAGGGCGGAAAGTTCACCGATGTCGTAAAAACGGTTTCCGCATTGGTAAAGGAACTCGGCCCCGCGGACCGCATGATCAAATCATTTTAACAGCTCAGGCGGATAAGAGGACCAGCCATGTCGGCAATTAACAGCAAGATCACAGAAGAGATCAGGAGCAAGGCAAAGGAACTTCTTGCTTCCGAAGAGATAGCCGCCTTTGTGGGATTTACGGACGGGACTCTGCCAATGACTGCCAGGCCCTTTATTGCAAGGAGCCCTGAAGATACGGACAGGCTTGTCTTTAACAGCTTTTGCGTGGTAAATCCGGCCGTCTATCTCCCGCCCCTGCTGAAATCCTTTGAACCGCCGCGCAGACCGACAGACCCTCCGCCGGAAGGCCCGCTTCCAAAGGTCGGAATTCTGGCAACCGGATGCTGGTCCAGAAACATTTCCATCCAGGTCCAGGAAAATCAGATTGCCGGAGAACGGGTAATAGTCCTGGGGACCGGATGCCGTGGCATGGTGGACATCAGAAAAGTACAGAGCATCATTGAAGGGAAAGAGATCGAAAAGGCATGTGAACTCGACGATATGATTTCCGTGGCCGGAAAGGGGTTTTCCAGGGATATCCCGCTTAAGGAGGTCTTAAGGGATAACTGTCTCTCTTGTATTTACCCCAACCCGGTCATCATGGATCACAAGGTCGGGGAACAGGTGCCTGAGAGAAAAGTCGACAACCGGTTTCCGCTTGTGGATAAAATAGAATCCAAGTCTTCAGATAAACGATGGAAGTGGTTTCAGAATGAAATATCCTCATGCATCAGATGCTATGCCTGCAGGAATGTCTGCCCGCTCTGTTACTGCCCCACCTGCTTTGTTGATGATTCCACGCCCCAGTGGGTTGGAAAAAGCCTGGATTCCGCCGACACATCGATTTTTCATATTTTAAGAGCTTTTCACTGCGCAGGCCGCTGCACAAACTGCGGGTCATGCGAGACCGTATGCCCCATGGGAATCAATATGCGGGTATTAACGAGCAAGCTGACAAAAGACGTCATTGACCTTTACGGCACAGAAGCGGGTATTGACAAAGAGGCCCCATTGCCGCTGACAACATACTGCGAGACCGACCGGCAGGATTTTATGGTTGGGTAGTTGAATGATGAATAACAACAATAGGTTACCAACGGTTACACGTCGCTGGAGTACTTTTTACGAAACGCAAAATCGTTACCCAAAACCAAATAAAAATTTCATCATTCATTATTATAAATACTAAGAGGCAATTAGGATGGGCAATGCCGTGAATATATACGGACTTGAGCGGGCTGATCTTGAAAAATGGCTCAGGCAGTGGAGCAAGAAGAGCACGATCTACTGCCCGGACGAAAAAATCGGGCACGGCCCGGCATCATTTTCAGGATGGAAAATCTGGGAAGGCGATGCGCTCCCTGAAATCAAGCCGGGCCCTGCTAAATGTTCCATAAAGACCTTTTACTTTCCTCAGCCCGAGACCCTGCATACATTTTCAACCGCATCCGATGATCCGGATGCATTTTTGCTCATGGAGGCCGAAAAAGAGACTTCCGCCGACGTACTTTTTGGTGTGAGGCCGTGTGATGCCAGAGCAGTGTACCTGAACGGGCTTCCTTATTCCGGGGACCCCTATTTTCAGTACAGGGATTCCAGAATAACCCTTGTGGGGTTCTCCTGCCTTGAGCAATGCTCGACCTGCTTCTGTCAGGATGTCGGCGGATCGCCGTTTGACACGCAAAGACTTGACATCGCAATCACAGAGATCGAAAAACGCTTTATAGCTGAAGTCCTTTCAAAGCGTGGAGAGGCCCTTGTGGATGCTGGCGGAGGGGCCGGTCCTGCCTCGGATAAAGAAAGGGCGGAGCTTGACAGACTCAAGAACGAGGCAAAAGTCTTAAAGTCTGATCCGGGTGACAACCTGAAAGCAAAGGAGCTGATGGCGCTCTACAACGCCGGTTTCTGGAACTCACTTGCAGACCCGTGCCTGAACTGCGGCGCATGCACCTTTTTATGCCCCACCTGTTATTGTTTTGACATCCAGGACGAGGTAATCGGGAACAAGGGCAGACGAATCCGGTACTGGGATTCCTGCATGTTCCCGCTCTATACGCAGCATGCTTCCGGCCATAATCCCAGGGGTCTGAAGGTCCAGCGTGTGAGAAACCGTTTCATGCATAAACTGAAGTACTTTCCGGACCGTTTCGGCCAGCTCTCCTGCGTGGGATGCGGTCGGTGCATCAGGGAGTGCCCTGTAAACATTGATATCCGGGAGGTCCTGAAGGATCTCCTTACCGTGGAGTAGGTTTATGAATCCCTATCTGCCTTATCCGGCCCGCATTGATGATGCTGTGGTGGAAACCGAGGACGGCAATATCAAGACCTTCAGGCTTGTGCTGGAAAACGAGGAGGAACGGCGGAAATTCCGTCAGACCCCGGGACAGTTCGCCATGCTCTCACTGGCCGGAAAAGGCGAGATCCCTATTGGAATCGCATCTTCCCCCACAGAGGAAGGGTACCTCATGTTCACGGTCAATAAGGCAGGTGTGGTGACCACGGCCCTGCATCAGATGCCTGTCGGCGCGAGGATCGGGGTGCGCGGCCCCCTTGGGAACGGATTCCCCATTGACACGGAACTAAAAGGAAAGAACATAATAATCATTGCAGGCGGTTTTGCCTTTACCACGCTCAGGGCCACCCTGATTTACATATTTGCCAATCGGGCTGATTACGGGAAGATCACCGTGATATACGGGGCGCGTACACCAGGCATGCTTCTCTACAGAGATGAATTCAAGGAGTGGGAAAAACGGGATGATGTGGATGTGCACGTCACCATTGACCAGGAGGCTCCGGGCTGGACCGGGCTGGTCGGTTTTGTGCCCACCGTTGCAGGCGAGGTGGGGCCATCCCCTGAAAACTCGGCAGCCCTCATCTGCGGGCCGCCGATCATGATTCGATTCACCATGCCGCCTTTGGAAAAGATCGGCTGGACCGACGACCAAGTCTATTTATCCCTTGAAAACCGCATGAAATGCGGGCTCGGGGTCTGCGGTCACTGCAACGTAGGCCCGGTCTATCCATGCAAGGACGGCCCGGTCTTCACCAGGACCCAGGTGAAAAGCCTTCCGTTGGAATATTAATTTTGTAACTGCTCGCAAATGTTTAGTGCCTT
>JAYEJK010000166.1:0-3643 GCA_034660535.1 Thermodesulfobacteriota bacterium
TGATTCGAGTCATGCGCATTTATGAAATCGCCTGGTCACCGAGCCAAAAAGGAGACACGGACAAACAAGTTTGTCCATGCCACCCATCACCCATCGCCTCCCCCAAATCCGTTATAATCAGCTTTTAATAAGTGGTGGCCAAACTCCTGGATTCCCGCTAAAGACATGCGGGAATGACCATCCAAGCTCCAGGTCCGTCATTCCCGCATGCAGTTAGCGGGAATCCGGAAAAGAATATTCAAATTTTGCTACCACCACTTATTGAGAAGTTACCTTAGATTGTCATAAGATATGAGGCATTATAATCCGGAAATATTAACAACATGTTAATATTTCTTTAAATTTTGATTAGTGCCTTAGCGGTAATTTTCTTGTTTTTTGTGGCAGAAAAACTTCGAAATTATATGTGACGCCTGCGGTGCCATATGTTTTAAGGCACTTATACCCCTCAGGGGTACTGAAAAGAGTCCAGGACCTTTAAAAATTTCCAGTTTATCTGGGTTAGATTTGGAGGGGCAAGTGTGAGAACTTCCACCGAAAGGACGCCTGATCGGATGCCGAACCCGAAAGACCCGAAAGGTACCGGGTGCAATACAAAAAAGTGTAGGCGATTATATCGATTCCATCAGCCACCTTGCGACCAGAAAAATAAACGAACTCTATCCCGGACACGGAAAGGTCTCAAAGAGTCCGGAAGAGGATATGCAAAAAGCGATCCTGAATGCCAGGGCGCTTTTGAGGGATGAGGAGGAAGTAGAAATTACCGATTTCCGGGAAGTCCCTTAGATTTTAGTACCTTAGAAAATATTTCCTGCGCGTTTCCGGCAGAAAATATTTTCGTGAAGGTACTTATACCCCTCTGAGAATTTTTTAGGGCCTGAAATCTACGATTATGCTACTCAGTTGTTTAAAACAAGAAAAATAGACAAAGAATTATCTCTACTTATATTTACGCAACATTGACAAAAAGAAGTGCAATTCGTATTATAGTCATATAAAATAGTCAAATGACCAGGAGCAAAACCATGCAAGTAGCTGTAACTGAATTCAAGGCAAAATGCACCAAGCTTTTTCGTGCGGTTGAACAGGATAATAAAACCATTGAGATTACCCGCCGTGGCAAGGTGATCGCTGTTGTTGTACCTCCAACTGTTGCAAAGCCTGACCCGGAACAATTTCTTGGATGTTTACAAAATACGGTCACATTCAGTCCTGACTGGGACGAACCGCTGGGAGAGGACGACTGGGAGGCTTGTAAATAATGTATTTGCTCGACACCAATATATGGCTCTGGATGGTTGAGGAGCCTCAACGCCTTTCTGCAGAAATAGCTACCATTGTCAAGAATGCTGACAATTATCCCTTCTTTCTCTCAGCCATCAGTGTGTGGGAGGTGGCAAAAAAGGTTAGTCTCGGCAAGCTTGGTCTTTCTATCCCTGTCAGGGACTGGTTAGATAAGGCGAGCCAAGACCAATTTATACATATCCTGCCCTTGTCTGTTAATATTTCTCTGGAGTCAACCATCCTGCCCGGCACTTTCCACAAAGATCCCGCAGATCAAATTATTGTTGCCACCGCCCGCCATCACAACCTGGCTATTCTCACTGCTGATAACCTGATCCGTACCTATCCCCATGTGAAAACAATTTAAAATCAGAGTTACGGAACTCACCGTCTCGATGTTGGCGCTTGACCCAGTTTCACTGAAAAACTCACCACGCACGGAAGCGTTGCCACCGCCGACAAGCGGGCCGCCCGGTTCGAGAACATCCAAGTGATCGCAGTGGAGGTTCCGTCCCATTGATAAATTTTCGAATCAACTAACCCGGATAAACTGGAATTTTTTTAAGATCTTAAGCCATATAGACGGCTAGTTCCTGACTTTCCTCCTCAATCCCGGAAGCACTATCACGTCCGAAATGAGCTAACTGACTGCCAATGGCATATAAAAAACGCTGCCTGGGGCAATGATGGAAGTCTGGATAGTGCTGCTTTCTTACAAAGATTCCTATTCAAGCTTTGATACGGTATTCCCTGCTTTCTTGCGGAAATTAAATATAATACCGCCGGCAAATGCGCTGAACGGAGCGACCATTATAAGCCCAAAGCTTCCAACCAGTATATTCAGCACTTCAGCGGCAACTGTATTGAGATTGAAAAACTGGCATAGTGGTATGCCCTGGGCCATATAATACATCAACATAGTAGTATATCCCCCCGAGTACGCCAGCAATAATGTTGTTGTCATCGTTCCGACTACTGCCCGGCCAACACACAGGCCGGATAAGATATGCTCCCGGACATTAATATCAGGTTTTTTCTCAATGGTCTCCTGCATTGAGGCGGCAATGTCCATGGCAATGTCCATAACAGCCCCTGAACATGCAATGAATACACCACAAATAAATATTTTTGTCAGATCAAGGTTGGGAAATCCTGAATATAGCAGGGTTTCGCTATAAGGCTTGACCGCGCCATGAATTTTAAAACCCGAAGAAAATACATTTGCCAGAATGCATGCTAATAACAGTCCGGAAAAAGAACCGATAAGGGCTACTATTCCTTTGCGGGTCAGCCCTCCCACCAGGAAGCTGACTGATGCCGTTAATGCCGCCACTATTAAAATCGCTATAGGCAATGGATTTATTCCTTTGAGGAACATCGGTATCATTACCTTCCATATCATCAGGCCCGCAAAAATAAAGGAAAGCAAAGCTTTAATGCCTGTCCAGCCGGCGATAAGAACAAGAAAAGACGCAAAGAGAATTATCAATACTAATTCCAGACCCAGCCGATAATGTCCTCTTGTATAACCTGTAGTATCAGCTTCATTATACCTGTATTCGATTAGTACTTTTTCATTTTCCCGATATATTTCATCAAGTTCCATTTTCCCCGTAAGCTGATTAACGGCTTTTATTATTTGACCGTTATGGGGACCATTCAGCAGCTTTACCTTCAGGAATTGTGTTCCTACCTGAATAATGCCGAACCGTTGTAAATCAGAATTCTCAATTGAAACAACAATGGCCTTCGCATGTATAGCCTCTGGAGAAGCAGCGCCTTCAAAACCAGTGGGAACAAACGAGAGGATCAGGCAGATTATTACAAAAAGTAATGTTATTGCCAGGTCCTTGCTCAATAAATTCATTTCTCAAAACCAATAGGGTTAAAAAAAAGGGGCAATGACTTTTTCAGGCCTTTACCCCTTTAAATTCAAAATGGTGTTTGAACGGTCTTTTCGTTCAGGCACCATTTACCGGATGTTAGTTGTTCAGATCTACTTTCATAATGTCGGCAAACTTCCTGGCAATGTCAGTGTTGTCATAGTTACCATTAAACCTTCTGGCTTCACGGCCCTTGGCATAAACCGGAACCGGGACAGCGGTATGAGCATAAGAGGTGAAGCTGATACCGGCTTTGCGGTTTAGAATATGCGTCAGGGTTATAGTAAAAGGTTCGTAATAATCGTAACCATAAAGAAGAAATTCTTCATTGATGCCTGTGTCGGTATCAGTATCTCCGCTCATGGTCTTATCATAGGCAGCCTCAATGAGTTCTTTTTCATAATCGTTCAATTCATCATAAACCAAACCAAAGGCATTCGCGATCCTGGTCTTGATGTCCTCATTCATGTCCGTAG
>JAYEJK010000167.1:0-13900 GCA_034660535.1 Thermodesulfobacteriota bacterium
TGTGAGGTTACAAAACCGCAGGACTAGCAGCGCTAATTTGAGGATTTTGTAACCTCACAATCGGCCCAAAACGGCCTGAAGATGAGATGGAAGATGTACAAGTTATTTTTACTTGAGCCCTTAATGCGGCTTATAGTGATGCTCCAAGCGAAGAAGAAAAGACCATTTCAAAAGCCATGCATAGAAAACAACGTAAAATTGTGGAGCAAGAATCATGGTAGCAAAACAAGATGAAATTTATTGGGTAGACTTAGGGGAGCCAAGTGGGTCTGAACCTGGTTATAGGCATCCACACATTGTAATTCAAAATAATATTTTTAATTCAAGCAATATAAATACAGTTGCTGTCTGCTCTTTAACTACGAATTTAAAAAGAGCAAAAGCCCCGGGAAATGTTTTTTTTAGTAAAGGGGAAGCAAATTTGCCGAAAAAGAGTGTTGTTAATATTTCACAAATTTACACATAGCCCTTTTTCATATCAGCCGTTAGATTCCTTTCGTTCCAGTCTGAGAGTTTATCTATCATAACCGAGCCCATAACCGGGCCGGGTTGAAGTTTACAACAACCCAATCTCTTTTAGCATGCTTTTTGCCGCCGCAAATAATTCATCCTTTCCCGCTTCCGTCCTGGCCTCAACGTAGAACCTTACCTTGGGTTCCGTGCCGGATGGTCTGATCATGAGCCAACTGCCATCCTCAAGGATCATCTTGCGGCCGTCAATGTCAATGACCCCGGCAATTGGTTTGTCCTCGTCTCCCACCTTTATTGTTGCGCCGGGCTTATATTTTTCTAAAGATGCCAGGATCTTCTTTAATTCTTCTCCCTTGGCGCTTACCGTGATCCCGTCTCGGTCGGGAAAGTAGTTTCCGCAGACTTTTTCTATCTCTGTTCGGTAATCGCCCAGGTTCATTCCAAGAGTCAAGACCATGTCCAGGGCCGCGAGAAGGCCGATGTACGCATCCTTTTCCGGGGTATGTCCAATCAACGTAATGCCGTCCGATTCCTCGAAACAGACCAGGGCTCGGTCAATCACGGGCTTGAATTCCTTGAATCCGACCTTTGGTTCAAAGACTTCCTCTCCAAAGGTTGCTGCAATTCCGTTTGCAAAATTACTGGTCGCAACCGTCTTTGCAACCATGCCTTTTTTCTTTTTTGTTTCATGGAGAAAGTGATAGGCCATGGCCCCGAAATGGTTCATGCTGAGGTCATTGACGCCGTCCGTGAAACGTATTCTGTCGCCGTCGGGATCAATGATTGCCCCGATTTTGAATTTTTCGGGCCTGGCCTTTAAGATCTCTGTCACCTTTTTTATATTGGCATGGGAAGGTTCAGGCGCTATTCCGCCGAATGTGGGGTCTTCATTGGCGCGGACCAGGAGGAGTTTTTCGTCCGCGCCTTTTTGAAACAGCGACTGGATGTGGATTCTGCTGGCCCCGTGGACACAGTCTACGGCAACGATTACATCATCGGCTTTTGCAAGATCAGCCATTATTCGGTCATAGTCCAGGCCGTGGGCGCTGCACCCTTTGCGGACAAGGCTTATCCACGCCTTGAGAGCATCGCATGATTTTACAAGGGATGGATTCGGAGTCAGGTCAAGGGGTTTGTCCTCCGACATAAATTTTTGTGCGTTTGCAGTGATCCGATTTGTGAGGACCGGTGCTGCCGGGCCTGCGTCGGCCGCGTTGTATTTGAAACCTCCATACTGCAGAGGGTTATGGCTTGGAGTCAGATTGACTGAAAAGGCGGCGTTTAATTCAAGCACGGCGGCTGAAAGCGTGCCGGTTGTAGCCTCGCCCGCGTAGTGTATTTTAAATCCGTTGGATGTCAGGACGTTGGTCACACATCCTGCCAACACTTTCCCGCCGAATCGGTTGTCATGGCCGACCACGGCGCCTCTTTCCCGGGCCTCTGCCAAATTCTTCACGCCAAGGGCGTCTTTCAGTTCTTTTGAGTCCGACATTTCGTGATAGAGTTGGACAATTGATTCAGTCACCATGGAGACGGACCTGCGGAACACGTCTTTGCCGATTATGCCGCGCCAGCCCGAGGTCCCGAATTTAACCGGGGTGATCGGTTTTCCCTGGTTGTTTTTCAATTCATCAAGGACCAGTTCATATATCCGGTCGATCTCGGTCTGCCATGCCGAATATTCCCCATCATCTTCCGGACACTCGTTCCTTTTTGCCACAAGTTCTTTGATCAGAGCAAAATAGTCGCTTTTTGCATGGTCGTTATAAACGATATATTTTCGGCACAGACCGGACGTGTCTACAGGCTGGTTCATTTAAAGGCTCCTTGTTGAGTGGGATTCATTGGGGCGTATCCCCGAGTTAGGGTCTGTCATGAAATAACCATCACATTTATGCATCCCTGCTTCAACCCGTCTTTGGATGATCCTCAATCACAAAATCCTCGACATAGCCCTGCTATGCCTGCGGTTTTGCTCAATCGGCTCATCCAAATACGACATAAATCAGGGCGCCTAAACGTAACACTTATTTCATGACAGACCCTTAGGGGAAGGTGGATACGCCTGACCGATTGCGTTGCCTCACAAGTGATTTTACTCATGAATTCTCAATTTTTTTCAACCGACATGTTGAAAAAAGGTAACTATAGTGCACAAAGTTATTTTTATAAATGTTTATGAATAATTCGGGTATAATAAGTTGACTTATATAAACTTGGATTGATATAAAGTTATAATAATAATTTTTTTTGTTTTTTTAAGAACATACAATTACAGAATATTATGGGAGAAAAAGATGGGAAACAAACATGAAGATGCCTTTATCCTTTGGTTTGGTGAAATATCGATTGGTGATGTTCCGAGTGTAGGCGGAAAAAATGCCTCGCTGGGCGAGATGTACCGAAACCTGGCTTCAGAAGGGGTGGCTGTGCCGAATGGTTTTGCCATCACAGCCCATGCATACAGGCATTTGCTTAAAACCGCGGGTGTGGCGGGTGATATCGAGACAGCCCTGGCCGGGCTTGATACACATGATATGACAAATCTCCAGGAGCGAGGGGAGAAGGCAAGAGACATTATCCGCAATGCCAAGTTTCCCGATGATCTGCGTCAGGCTATTCTTGAAGCCTACAGCAAGATGGAAGAGCAATACGGACCAAATGTGGATGTGGCGGTCCGTTCTTCGGCCACGGCAGAGGACCTGCCTGATGCCTCTTTTGCAGGACAGCAGGAGACATATCTGAATATTCGAGGGACTGATGCCCTGATCGATAACTGCCGTAAGTGTTTTGCAAGTCTATTCACCAACCGGGCTATTTCTTACAGGCATGACAAAGGATTCGGGCAGTTTGACGTTTATCTCTCAATTGCGGTACAGAAAATGATCCGCAGTGACGCAGCCTCGGCCGGCGTAATATTTTCAATTGATACTGAAAGCGGTTTTCAGGACGCGGTTTTTTTGACCGGCGCCTGGGGACTGGGAGAGAACGTTGTCCAGGGCTCGGTCAATCCTGACGAGTTTTATGTATTCAAGCCGACATTGAAACAGGGTAAAAGGCCTATTGTAGGGAAGCGTGTGGGCAGCAAGGAAATAAAAATGATTTACCACCCTGACCCGTCTGCGGACGAACCGGTTCTTAATATCGACACAACACCGGAAGAACGGGGCAAGTATGTACTTAACGATGATGAGATTCTTAAGCTTGCAAAATGGACCTGCATTATTGAAGACCATTACAAAAAGGCCATGGACATTGAATGGGCCAAGGACGGTGACGGCAAGGAGGTTGGAACCGGTGACCTGTATATTGTCCAGGCAAGGCCTGAAACGGTTCATTCTCAGACCAGCAAAAAGTTCATGGAAACTTACAAACTGCAAGAGACCGGCAATCTTATTGTGACCGGGCAGGCGGTCGGCACCAAGATCGGCCAGGGTATTGCCAATGTCATTGAAAACGTGGAAGACATCCATGATTTTAAAAAGGGCGAGGTGCTGGTAACAGACATGACCGATCCTGACTGGGAGCCGATTATGAAAATTGCAGGCGCTATTGTCACAAACCGCGGCGGCAGGACCTGTCACGCGGCGATCATATCACGGGAACTCGGAATCCCCTGTATTGTCGGGACAAAGGACGGTTCCATAAAAGTTAAGAATGATTCTGAAATTACTGTTTCCTGCGCAGAGGGCGAGACAGGCAACATCTATGAGGGGCTTCTTAAGTTTGAGGTTGACAAGCTGGATCTTGAAAAAATACCTAAGACCCGGACAAAGATCATGATGAACGTGGGTATCCCGGAAAGGGCATTTTCAGAAGGACAGATCCCGAATGAGGGGGTCGGTCTTGCCAGGGAGGAGTTTATCATTAATTCGCATATCGGCATCCACCCGCTGGCCCTTTATTACTTCGACGACCTGAAGGCCAAGGCGGAAGCGGGTGACACCGATGCTGCCGATGTTGTTAAGGAGATTGAGGCACGGACCACGGCTTACCCTGACAAGAAGCAGTTCTTTGTTGACAAGATAGCTGAAGGGGTAGGGCGCATCGCGGCCGGATTTTATCCTAAAGATGTGATTGTGCGGCTTTCTGATTTCAAGAGCAATGAATATGCAAACCTGGTTGGCGGCGCCTTATACGAACCTGTGGAGAGCAATCCCATGATAGGCTGGAGAGGGGCCTCCAGGTACTATGATGACAAATACAAACCCGCGTTTGAGCTGGAATGCCAGGGGCTTTTAAAGGCCAGAAACGACATGGGGCTTACGAATATCAAATTGATGGTCCCCTTCTGCCGTACGCCTGAAGAGGGCCGCAAGGTCGTCGAAGTGATGAACGAGTTCGGGCTGGTCCAGGGTGAAAAAGACCTGGAAGTCTACGTGATGTGTGAGATCCCCAGCAATGTAATATCAGCAGACGCCTTTTGTGATGTCTTTGACGGATTCTCAATCGGTTCCAACGATCTCACCCAGCTCACACTGGGACTGGACCGTGATTCCGATCTGGTGGCCCATATCTTTGACGAGAGAAACCAGGCTGTCAAGGATATGATAAAGATGGTGATTGACACTGCCAAGCGCCGGGGCAAGAAAATCGGCATTTGCGGTCAGGCGCCGAGCGACTTTCCGGAATTTGCCACATTTTTAGTTGAATGCGGCATTGATTCCATGAGCCTTATTCCGGATACGGTCATCAAGACCAGACTGAAAGTGGTTGAAAAGGAAAAGGAAATGGGGATAATCGTATAGGGTTCAGGGGTTCACCGGAACCTTAATTCTGGTTTAAGGGTTCACGGTTTTTGCATCATGTTAGTATTGAAAACAGCAAAGCAATTAACCGTGAACCCGTTGGCCTGAGAGTTTGAAAACATTCTGCAGTGCCGGTAAATTCTTACCTGTTTTTCAGCCATTTCTTGGCTGTTATCGCCTGCTCGCTTTTCGGGTATTCCTTAAGGAGTTTTCTGTAAACGATCTCTGATGTCTCGTAGTCCTTGAGCTTTTCAAAGGCCAGTCCCTGTTTCAGGAGTCCTGCAGGGGCCTTGGCGTGGTTGGGAAAGTCGGCGATCACCTTCTGGTATTCAAGAATCGACAGTTCGTATTCATTTTGGTTAAAGAGGCAGTCGCCCAGCCAGAAGCGGGCATTTGGAAGCATTTGACCATTGGGATACTCAGCCGCGTATTTGGTGAACAGACTATGTGCTTCCTTGTATCGTTTGGCCTTGAACGCTGAATATGCCTTGTCGTACAGCGCCCTTGACGGAGTTTTACGCGCAGTAGTTGCAGTGGTTGTGCTCTTTTTATCCTTGACCCACTTTTTTTTCATGCTGGTCGGTTCGATCTTTCGGGGACCGCCGGACCGTGCAGCCCTGGCCCTTGCCTCTTCAGCCGCCTTTGCCGCTTGCCTGGCCTGTTCCGCAGCCTCTCTGGCCTTTGTAATCTTGATTTCTTCGACCTCAACGGACGTCTTGTCAAGCTGGTCGGCAATCAGATCGGTCTTGGCTGTTATTTGATCAAGCTGCGTTGTCAGCTTGCTCTGAAGTGTTTTGCTTTTTTTATGAATTTTACTGAACTTATGGGAACTTACCTCCAGATGACCCTTGATCTGGAGCAGATCGGTCTTTAACCTGTCGAGTGTGTCGCCCATTCTGGCCTGCTGTTTTTGTACCTTTTGCACGGAATCCTTCCTCGCGCTACTCATGGCAATTCTATTCAGTTCATTGACCTCCTTTTCGATATAGCCAAGTCTGTTGTCCAAAGTACGAATCCTGAAATTGACTCTTTTTAAATCGTCCTTGGTGGCGATACATTGCACGAGAAAAGGGGAGATACAAAGGATTAGAAGAAGATTGACAATCGTTTTTTTCATTTCAGAATCCTATTTTTTCTACTTTCTGTTTTTTTCAACCGTGAACCGTATAACCGACAACCATGAACGGTTACTACAGTTTTAACCTGGGAGACCATTGTGGATAATTCTGTTTTTCTTTCAGCTTGAAAATCGGCCGACACCCTGTACCGTTTTTGAATATGGCACATAACTCCTGTTTTTCGTTTCGCAGCCTGGAAAACACTATCTGACGCCCGTCAGGAGACCAGCTCGGAGATTCATGATTTCCCCAATACCGGGTGAGTTGCACAGGCTTTCCTTCCCATGGTTTTATTATGAAGATCTGGAGATTTCCATTGTACCTGCCGGTGTAGGCTATCCATTCGCCTTTGGGAGACCAGCTCGGGGTGGAGTTTTCCTTGCCATGGAAAGTGATGCGGCGGACTGATCCGGTTTTAACATTCATTACATATATCTGGGGAGTGCCGCTTCTGTCCGAAACAAAAGCGAGCTGTTTGCCGTCAGGCGACCATGATGCGGATACGTTGATTCCCGCATTTCTGGTAATTCGTTTAAGTATATCGCCCTTTGTGTTCATAAGGTAGATATCCGGTGTGTCATCGATGCTCAAGGTAACGGCCATGGTCTTTCCGTCAGGAGACCATGCAGGCGCAAGGTTTAATCCCTGTCGAAAGGAAATGGCTTTGGTGATCCTGACCTGGGATAAATCAGTCACATAGAGATCCGGATTATTCCTGTGGTACGATGTATATGCCAGCTTGGCGCCATCCGGGGAAAACCTGGGCGAGACCGTAAGATGGCGATGATAAGTGACCTGTCTTATTTCGTCACCCAGAATATCTGAAAGGAAGATTTCTCTGCTCCCTGTCTTGTCGGAAACATATGCGATTTTTGTAAGGCTGATTCCTGGTTCGCCGGTCAGATTGAGGATAGCTTCGTCGCAGAATTTGTAAAGCATCTGCCTGTATTTGTCCAGCGTGCCTCTGTATCTCTTGCCTGTTATTATTCTGCCTTGGTGAATATCCAGCAAACGCAGTTCCAGCATGATTCCGGACGGGCTTGAGTCGTATTGGCCCAGTATTGAGAATTCCGCGCCCAGTGCCTGCCAGTCGGAATTCTGCTTCCCGCCGTATATCGAAGGCGGGATAATGGAAATAAAACCGTGAAATGTCAGAGCCCGGCTCATGATATCAGCCATTTCCTTGCCGGTTTCACTGGATGTGCCGGGGCGGGATTTGTCTTCAAAATAGGGCACGGTCATGGGAATTTTCCTGAAGTCAGGAGACGTGATGTCCAGGTAGACCCGTGCATCTGCCGAGGAGAGGAAAAATAAGAGCATGGCAGAGGAAACAAAGAGTGAGATGAGTGTGTTTTTCTTTTTCATACTTGAGTTAGAGCAGTTCGCCCGGCCGAAACCTCAGTCCGATTTCTAGACGCTCTTTCTCCAGTCCCAGTGGAAAAGGCGGAAGAGGAGACGCCTCCTGGATCGCTTTGTTAACGAATTGATTAAAAAAATGATTATCTGATTTTTTTTCAAAAAATTTGCTTGTTATAATTCCATCCTTGCGGACTTCCAAAATTACGACAGCCTCTAAGGAATCTTTCCAATTCTGGAGGTCAGGCAGGTTCCAGTGAGTATGTACACGTTCGTATACAGCCGTATAATAACGTTTCAGGATCTCATCAATGACAGCGGGTTTTTCCCCGGTTTTCCCACCGGCAGATCCTGTGGCCCTGCTATTTTCAGAGCGCAGAACATTGCGAAGTTGTGAAACCGCATCATTGATTGCCCTGTCTGCCGCCTGACGGGCCTTTTTTTCTTCAGCCCTGGCGTGGATCCGTTGAAGTGCCTTTGATAGGAGGACATCCTTTACCACCTTTTGTTTCTTCATTTTTTTTATCTTGGACGGCTTTAAGGATACAACCTGAGGCTTTTCCATCGGGACCGCAGGTTTTGATGTTATCTCAGGTGTGAGGGGAATAGAGACTTTTGCCTTTGGTTTCGGCGGTTCAATTTCGGGTGGGGCAGGTGGAGTCTCTTTTTTTTCGGCCGGGGACCTTGGCTGTTCGGTTGCAGGCGCCGGGCTTATTTCAGTTGCAGAGAACAGGTTGACCGTATAGACCTCCGGCATACGTGGTTGTCTGTTCACAATCAGGGGAACGATAAGGGCTGCCAGAAAGACCAGCACGTGAACTCCGACAGCAAGAGAGATCGGAATTTTCCACTCGGAGTCCGGCGCCTCGGCAAGAGGCGTTATGCCGACCATTTCATTCAACCCAACCAGCCCTCCTAATAAAGCCTTTTGTTCGGCGGCTGGGTAATCATGCCAAGTTTGCCAAATCCTGCGTCCTTGATATCGGCCATTACCGAAACAACAAGACCGTAAGGCACGATTTTGTCTCCCTTCAGGTAGATGGGCCTTTCGCGGTCGGCCTGGGACATTTTTTGGAGCTGTTGTTTCAGCAACGCCTGATCGCCTTTGATTTTGTTTAGAAAAATTACTCCATTTTTGTCGATCGTTATAACAATCGGGTCATCTTCCTGCCGAAGCGGCCTTGGCGTGGTCTCAGGAAGATCGACATCAACACCCTGGGTCATCATCGGTGCTGTTACCATAAAAATGATGAGCAGCACAAGCATGACGTCAACAAAAGGCGTGACATTTATTTCAGAAACAACCGAACGCCTCTTTGATTTTTTCAACGGCTCCATCCCCATTACGTTTTAGCGATTAGATCTCTTTCCACAAGGTTTAGGAAATCAGAGGAAAAGCTAAGCATATCGCTTTCTATATCCTCTAAGAGATTTGTGTAGTAATTGTAGAAAATTACGGCCGGAATCGCGACGGCCAGACCGGCGGCCGTTGCAACCAGAGCCTCGGATATTCCCGGCGCCACTATCGCAAGTGAAGCGGAACCGCGAACGCCAATTTCGTGAAAAGAGGTCATAATGCCCCATACTGTTCCAAAAAGACCGACAAAAGGAGAGGCGCTGCCGGTAGTTGCCAGAAACGAGAGGTGCTTTCCCAGTCGGTACATCTCGATGTTTCCACCCTTGTCAAGCGCCCTTTTAAGGTTATTCATGCCTGCCAGACGCATCTTAAGCGTTTCTTCCACACCTTCCTCAGCATCGGCACGGCCCTTGCCAAGTCTTTTCAGTTCCGTGTACCCCATCGAAAATATGACTGATTCCGGGCAGGAGACAATGTCCCGGGTCATTTTGTGGGCCTCGGACAGGTTTTTACTCTGCCAGAACATGCCTAGAAATTTTTCAGTTGTTTGACGGGCCGATTTGAACAGGAGATGCTTTCTGAAAATGATATACCATGAAGCAAGAGAGAAACAGAGCAGGAGCAGCATGACGAATTTGACCATGAGTCCGGCATGAAAAAACATTCCGATAACACTTAGTTGTTGCACTGATTAATACCTCCGATATCACTTGATCGATCCGGCCGGGCCGGATAGATCTGGAAGTAGTCGGCTGCCGGATAAAATATGTGAATTATTGTAGTAAGGGTTAGCTCAAAAATAAATTTACATTTTCAGGTGTTGAGGCGCCCGCATGGCCAGGCGCGAGGAGGGCGAATAGCAGGGCTATTTAACCGACGAGCAACGCAGCCATGCGGGATGGATCGGCGCATGAAAATGTGAAGTTATTTTTGAGCGAACCCTAAGGGTCTGGAAAGAAATAACTTGGATTTTCCGTTTCCGAACTGTATCACACCTTTAGCCGGTTTGACATCCCCGAAATCCTCACCGTAGCCCTGCTACGCTTGCGGTTTCGTGAATATCAAACCGACTAAATCTGCAACACATTTCGGATCGGAATTACCCAAGTTATTTCTTTCCAGACCCTAAGCTAGTTTTAAATACTTTTAGCTGATTTGTCAACGTGACTTGTCTGTAAGCATTCACCAGGGGCAAAAAAGGCTGAAATCACTCTGTGGTGTTGGTGAATGCTTATACTCACCAAGAGAAAAAGGTGGTCGATCACATAAAATAAATATTTTTTTGGCGTAAAAAATCATATATGTTACACATATGTCATGGTTGGTTTGTAATCCTGCGGTTTTTGCTACCCCCGAGGGTGAATGATGAATGATGAATTATGAGCGATGAGATTACAGGCTTTTTTTAACCATTCAGACCCTTATCTAGTGTCCATCCAGAAATGAGCAATTTTGTTCAAGGTCAAGGCATGCGAAAAAAATAACCGGAGGCATATAGTTGATATTCCGAGGATTATTTTTTTCGCATAACGCAGAGATTGGGCAAAAGGGCCATTTCTGGATGGACACTATCTAACAAGCCATCTCTTGATCGAAGTGAAAGATTTTATGAACCACGATTCTTTCGCCCATGAATGAGCAAGATTTCTCACATCCGTTCGAAGTGACAACAGGGGGCTGAATAATTGTTTTTTTCATAATTCATCATTCATAATTCATCATTCATAATTATAAAGGGTTATTATGAGAGAGATAAAAGTCGGATTGATAGGTTTCGGTATTGTAGGAAGCGGGCTTGCGGAGGTTCTTTATAAACAGGCTGATCGTCTTTTAAAAAAGACAGGCATGTCGATAAAACTGGGACGTGTTGCAGATATCCTTGTCAACACCCTGCCCGATCACCTGTCGGATGTGCCCCTTACAAAGGATGCGAATGAGATCTTTTTTGATCCGGATATCGACGTGGTCGTGGAACTCATCGGCGGCATTGAACCGGCCAGGAGTTTTATTTTAAAGGCCATTGAAAACGGCAAGCACGTGGTTACCGCAAACAAGGCCCTGCTTTCCACGCATGGGAGGGAAATCTTTGAGGCAGCGGCCGCAAAAGGTGTGGAAGTCGGATTCGAGGCCAGCGTATGCGGCGGGATACCTGTTATTAAGGCACTTAAAGAAGGGCTTGCCGCCAACAAGATCCTTTCGTTCATGGGTATCTTAAACGGTACCGCGAATTACATCTTGAGCCGAATGACGGATCAAGGTCTTGCCTTTGACACGGTTCTGAAAGAGGCGCAAGATAAGGGGTTTGCCGAGGCCGACCCGACCTATGACGTGGAAGGCATTGACACGGCCCATAAGCTTGTAATTCTCATTTCCATGGCATATGGAATGCACATCACGTTGGACGATATCAGTATTGAGGGAATAACTTCCATTGATCCTGTTGATATCGCTTTTGCCGGGGAATTCGGGTACCGGATCAAACTTCTTGCCATCAGCAGAAATCACGGCACTCATGTGGAGGCAAGGGTCCACCCGACAATGGTGCCGGAAAATCACATGCTGGCAAGTATCAACGGCGCCTACAATGGAATCTATTTTACAGGCGACATGGTCGGGAATGTCCTGTTCTACGGACTGGGCGCCGGCATGGTTCCGACGGGAAGCGCAGTGGCCGCCGATATTGTCGATATTGCAAGGAACATACATTTCGGTTCCGTGAACCGGGTTCCGGCGCTTTCCTACATGCCGGAGCATATCGGGTCACGGGACATAACACCGCTTGAAAATATCCGCTGCCCGTATTATTTCCGTATTTCCGCGGTTGACGAACCAGGCGTTCTGTCAAAGATCTCCGGAATACTGGGCGAGCATGATATCAGCATCGAGTCCGTGATTCAGAAAGGCCGCAGGGAAAAGGGAGCCGTACCCATTATAATCCGGACCCACAAGGCTCGCGAGGCCTCTGTAAGGCAGGCGCTTACTGAAATTGACGCTCTGGATATATGCACGGACAGTACTGTTAAAATCAGGATATTCACAGAGCAGGAGGATGAATAGAGAAATGAAATACGTTATCCTGATTGGGGACGGGATGGGTGATTATCCCATGGCTGAACTGGATGGAAGGACGCCGCTCGAGGCTTCCCGCACCCCGACAATGGATTTTCTCGCCGGGCGGGGTGAATTGGCCGTGCTCAGGACGGTTCCGGAAGGCTATCCGCCGGGCAGTGATGTTGCAAACCTGTCTCTCGTGGGGTATTTGCCGCAGGAATGTTACACCGGCAGGGCTCCACTCGAGGCGGCCAGCATGGGAGTGGAACTTTCAGATGATGGTCCGGATGTGGCGTTTCGCTGCAATCTGGTCACATTGGATCTGAAATCAGATAATGACGTGACAATGGTGGATTACAGCGGAGGCCATATTTCCACAAAAGAGGCCGGAGAGCTGATCAGATCTCTTGAACAGGCCCTTGGGAGTGAACGGATAAGGTTTTATCCGGGAATAAGTTACCGTCATCTGATGGTCCACAAGGGTAAAGTGGAAGGACTTGAAACGGTTCCGCCTCATGATCATACTGGCAGGCAGGTGTCCGAATATTGGAATCGCTACCTGGCCTTTCCACATACCAAGACCATGGTAAAGGAAGCCTGCAGGATTCTTTCCTCTCATGAAATCAATGGCGCACGCATCAAAAAGGGGCTCAATCCTGCAAATGCTATCTGGCTCTGGGGAGAGGGAACGGCTCCGACCATGTCAACCCTTTTTGAACAGTACGGGATCAGTGGAGCGCTGATCTCCGCGGTCGATCTTTTAAAAGGAATCGGCGTTTACGCCGGCATGAAGATCATTAACGTAGCCGGCGCCACCGGCTATCTTGACACAAACTATGCCGGCAAGGCCAATGCGGCCCTTGAGGCGTTAAAGGAAAAGGACTTGGTTCTGGTTCATATCGAGGCCCCGGACGAGGCCGGCCACCAGGGACTTTTAAAAGATAAGATTCAGGCGATTGAGGATTTTGATCTGAAAATCGTCAAACCGATTCTGGATGGTCTGAAGGATGCCGGTATTGACTTTAAGATGGTCGTTGCCATGGATCATTTCACGCCGATCAGTTTAAAGACCCATGTGTCGGACCCTGTGCCCTTGATCATGTTCGATTCAGGCCGGACTGATAGAAACGACGGACCGCTCTACCATGAGAAAAATGCAGTAAATGTTCCTTTTTTTGAAAACGGCAGAGAATTTTTCAAACAATTTCTTAAAGGGAAGGTAAGTTGATGGCGGACGAACGTGTAATCATGCCGGAACCTGTGAACTGTTGCTCTTTCAGGGTTCTTTATGGTGACACAGACTCCGGAGGTGTTGTCTATTACGCCAACTACCTGCGCTACTTTGAACTCGGCCGGACCGAATACATGCGGCAGTACGTGGAATCGTACAGGGCGCTTGAAGAACGCGGCTTCATCATGCCTGTTGTGAAATGTTTTGTCCGCTTCAAAGCCTCGGCCGTTTATGATGATCTGATTATCATTTCCACTTCACTTGTGGAGGTCAAAAAAAGATCCTGCCGATTCAACAACAGAATCCATCGAAAGAAAGACAACAAACTCCTGGTAAAGGGATATACGATCCATGCCACAGTGGACAGATCCGGAAAGCTTGCAGCCCTTCCGGATGACCTGATGAATCGGCTGAAGGCGGTTCTGGATTATCCTGTAAACGTTTCCCTTTGAAGGTAGAAGGGGTGACGAGTTTTTAACCTTCAGCCTTCTACCTTCAGTCTAAAAGCCTTCAGCGCAGCTGGTTAGTCAGTTGGGATCAGCACACAGCTACTGCTTGACATTTTAAT
>JAYEJK010000168.1:0-3632 GCA_034660535.1 Thermodesulfobacteriota bacterium
GTTTGATATTCACGAAACCGCAAGCGTAGCAGGGCTACGGTGAGGATTTCGGGGATGTCAAACCGGCTAAAGGTGTGATACAGTTCGGAAACGGAAAATCCAAGTTATTTCTTTCCAGACCCTTAGGAGAATAATAATGAGATCCGACTATTCGTGCAAAAGATTTTGTGGTGTATCTGTAGTGATCATCGCTTTATTTATGCACGTTGTTTCCTGCGCCCCGGTGATAACGGAAAAGCCCCAGGATGAAACATATAATTTGAATTCCATTGCAGTACTACCGGTTGATATCTCTATTGACCGGGACAGAGAGTCACCTTGTTTAACTTCAAGCCGGCTTGAGACAGGAGCGGCACTTCTGGATGGAATTATCAGTGAATATTTTGACGATACCGATACTGCTGTGATTATTTCCAAAAACAGGAGAGAGGCCCTTGCCGGGGATCACATTGGAGATCGTCTTTCTCTGGCTCTGGCGCTTGGACGGCAGGTACAGACAGATGCGGTCCTCATGTGCTCGGTTTATAGGTATGTTGAGCGGGAGGGGAAAAAACGTGCGGTTGTGCATCCGGCGTCAGTGGCATTCAACTACAGGCTGGTGTTGACAGAGACGGGCCGGACTATCTGTTCCGGCGTATTTGACGAAACCCAGCAGGCTCTATTCGATAATCTGTTCTCATTGCCTGTCGCTATTAAGAGAGGCTTTAAATGGATCACTGTCGAAGAGCTGGCCAGGGAAGGGGTGACCAGTAAATTTAAGGAGTGCCCCTACTTGAACCCGCGAACAGACAACCCCTATGCTCCATAGGGCTCGCTCAAAAATAATTTCATATTTTGATACGCCGATCCATCCCGCATGGTTGCGTTGCTCGTCGGTCAACGCCCTGCTATTCGCCCTCCTCTCGCGTTGTAACCGATTACGGGGAAAAGCCCTGCCGGATCGCAAACCCCTTGCCCTGTAGGCGTTCACAGGCATCTCAACACCTGAAAATGTAAATTTATTTTTGAGCGAACCCTAAGTCAGCTATTATATACAACATGGTGAAAATTCTAGATATAGAAGAAAAACGCAGAGATATCAGGGTCTCGATTCAGACCCGGGTCAACCTGAAGTTTAGTGACAAGGCATACGAACAGTGTGATACGAGAGATCTCTGTCTGTGCGGAGCATGGGTAAACGGGGCCGAGGACCGGATTGAAGGAGACATGTGCGAGGTCGAATTCAACCAGACCGGAGTTGTCAACAACCGCACATTAACACTCAGGGGCGAGATCGTGAGAGTGGAAGAGCTGGGTGTAGCCCTTGTCTTTTACGACATGAATTTCAGTTCATATACTTGTCTTCAGACCATCATCAACGACGGTTCCGATGATATTTTCAAACATGCTGAGGAATTTCTCGACCGCATCGCCATTATTGAGCCGGAGTGAACGGTAACCCGATTTTTCCGGTATTTTTGAGCGAACCCTAAGGGCCGTGATACATATTACGCCGACAGTTGAAATTGATGAAAAGGAAATTGGGCTGACTTTCATACGATCATCCGGGCCGGGCGGTCAGAATGTCAACAAGGTCTCGACCGCTGTCCAACTCCGTTTTAATGCCGCCGGGTCGATGTCTCTTTCGGAGGAAGTGCGTAACCGCCTGATCCGGCTTGCAGGGAGAAGGATGTCTGCAGACGGAGTGCTGATCATCAATGCCCGTCGATTCCGCTCACAGGAACTGAACCGTCAGGATGCCATTGACAGGCTTGTTGCTTTATTAAAAAAGGCTACGGAAAAGCCTAAGCCCAGACGCCGGACAAAACCGTCGTCAGCCTCAATTATACGCCGATTACACAACAAACGCCACAGATCCCGAGTCAAAAGGCTTCGCGGATCCGCATCGCATTCCGGAGAGGATTGATTACAGCTTGACTCTTATGTTAGAAGTCTTCCTTTGTTTCCATCCTTTCGGATAATTCCCTTTCTGAGATTCAGCTGTTTTCCATCGTCAATGCCTGCCTCATAGGTGCATTTGTCTATTCGTGCCGCCCTTGATGAGTATTTGCGCAGCCTGGGGAATCTCATGCTGATAAAATTGGTCAGCATGCTGTCACCGGCGCAGACCAGGGCGCTGATGCTTTTGTTTCCATCCGATGCAGGATTTTTTCGATCATGCCTTTTTGCGTTAAGAGTGTTCAGCTTCTCCCTGAATCCCTGAAGCACTCCCAACCGGTATGATTTTTTCATGGAACCCGGAATGTTGTTACTCGATTTGTAAGACTTCCAGAGGGCCTCAAGCCGGTTTAAGAGAAAAAAGTATACATACTCGGCCATGATTACGTTTTCCACTGTTCCAAAAAGTTCAATTGTCTTGTGGATGTTGCCGCTTTTTGCGTCAAAAAGCTCTGAAAACACAATTTCCACAAAATAATAATCCATCAGGATCGAACAAATATGGCGTTGGTAGTTTTCAATGCGTTTTTTCTTATGGTTTATGATTTTGTATACGTAGTCGGCTTTTGTGTTTTCTTCAATCCGTTTAAGGTTATACTTTTTTATGAGTTCATTGACCTTTTTCATAGCCAGAAATGCTTCGTGTTCATTCCGGGATTCAGCCAGCGCCATGAGCTTTCGCACTTTTTCCAGTGTTTTGTTGTTCCAAGAACACCTCTCTGATTCATGGAGATCGGGAATCCGGTGCGGGATGTCTCCGGTTGCTTTGGAGAATTCTTCAGGAACTCCTATTAACCTACATGCTTTTTGAAATATGGGGCCATGCCCTTCATTGCCTTTGAATTGCTCATTAACGATTTGATGGGCCATCTCATGCTTTAATACATTTATTACTACATCCCACGAATGTTTTTTGATAAGTGTGACAGACAGGCCTATCGTGCGAGGTTTATTTTTCCAATACCCCCACGAACACTTGGAATTAACCAGTTCAATAACCGGTTTTTTTAAGTCAATGCGGTGTCGCCATATTATGGAGTCATACTCCTGATATAATTGGGTAACCCACATCCGCAGAACTCTTGTTTCGGTTTTTAAATTGTTCAACACTTGCATTCTATGACAATTGTTTTTAAAGTTGACAAAGACTCGATTTTATCATGGCCTGAGTTTGCTTCGACAGGTTTGAGCAACCTTTTCCTTTTTTTTTAATCAATATTTTATATTAGCGGGGTATCCATTTAACGCAAGTGAATTATCCCTAATTCTTTGAATTTAAAGGGTATTAGTCATTTTTGAATGAAAAACAAAAAAAGGCTATATATTCACGTAGATACCTCTTTTGAACTTGCGTTAAGTGGATACCCCGCTTATATTATATAAACATATGCGTACGTTCAGATGATGATGTCATGCCATCACTAAAGCGTCACTCTCACGACTTTTTTCGTAAATATTCGGCAGCGCTTCACAGGGAGGCAAGCAGGCTGCCCAGCATACCGATGTATAGCTGATCAGCCTGCTTACCTCCCTTTTTCTTCTGATTTTAAGAATCAAAATTTGATTTAGGGCTCAAGTAAAAATAATTTGTACATCTTCCATCTCATCTTCAGGCCGTTTTGGGCCGATTGTGAGGTTACAAAATCCTCAAATTAGCGCTGCTAGTCCTGCGGTTTTGTAACCTCACAATCGGC
>JAYEJK010000169.1:0-3632 GCA_034660535.1 Thermodesulfobacteriota bacterium
TTAGGAACATTAACCAACAAGGTTGTAAATTATGATCAAGTTTGACAAGGCGGACAGGCTGAAAGTACTGCCGCCCTATCTGTTTGCGGAACTGGACAGGAAAAAGAAAGAGGCCCGGGCACGCGGCGTGGACGTTATTGACTTAGGCATCGGCGACCCGGACCTGCCGACTCCGGATAACATTATTGCAAAACTGGCAGAGGCTGCCGGGAACCCCAAACACCACCAGTATCCAAGCTACGCAGGGATGATGGATTTCCGTGAATCAATCGGCAGGTGGTATCAAAAACGGTCAAATGTAACACTTGATCCTGCAAAAGAAATTGTCTCCCTGATCGGTTCCAAGGAAGGAATAGCCCATATCCCGCTCGCCTTTGTAAACCCAGGGGATATTGTGCTGGTTCCGAGTCCTGCCTACCCGGTCTACAAAATCTCTACTATCTTTGCCGGTGGTGTGCCGTACGAGATGCCGCTTCTAAAGGAAAACAGGTTTCTGCCCGACCTGAAAGCAATCCCGGCCGATGTGCTTAATAAGGCCAAAATGATGTTTATAAATTATCCAAACAACCCCACTGCCGCGGAAGCCACGACAGACTTCTTCAAGGAAGTTGTGGAAGTTGCAGGCAGGAACAACATCATAGTGTGCCACGATTTTGCATATTCTGAAATGACCTTTGACAATTACAAGCCTCCAAGTTTCCTGGAAACACCGGGGGCCATGGAAATCGGAATGGAATTTCATTCCCTGTCCAAGACCTACAACATGACAGGATGGCGGATCGGGTTTGCATCGGGCAATTCAGAGATCATCGGCGGACTGGGCCAGATCAAAAGCAACATTGATTCAGGAATATTTGAGGCAATTCAGGTGGCGGGAATCGAGGCGCTTGACGGCGACCAGTCCTGGTTGTCGGAGATGCGCGCAATTTACACGGACCGTCGGGATGTACTGATGGCGGGATTACGGAAACTCGGGCTTAAAACAAAGAAACCAAAGGCCACTTTCTATGCCTGGATCGAGGTGCCTGAAGGCTACACGTCTTCATCCTGCGTTGCACATCTGCTTGAGAATGCAGGACTCATGACAACGCCGGGCAATGGTTTCGGCGATCCGGGTGAGGGATTCTTCCGAATAGCGCTCACGGTTTCCAGTGAAAAACTGCAGCAAGCCATTGACCGTATGGAAAAAGCAGGCTTTTAATGACGTTAGCCTTACTTGGTCTGGGTTCCAACGTGGGCAACGGTCCCGGAAACCTGCTCAAAGCGTGGCACAGCCTGGGGTTGATTAAAAAAGTGCGGCCGAGCCGTCTTTCAAGCCCTTATATTACCAAACCGGTAAACACACGGCCCAGAGAGGGAACCTGTAATCTCACCCTTTCAAAGCGCTGGTTCACAAATGCTGTAGCCACAGTTGAAACCGACCTCTCTCCTCTTGCACTGCTTCAGGAGATAAGAAGAATTGAAACAGAACAGGGAAGGGATAGAAAAAAAAGCAGGGACCGCATTCTGGATCTTGACCTTCTCTATTATAACGACCTGGTTCTGGCCGCATCCGATCTCATCCTGCCGCATCCTGAGATTGAAAATCGCATTTTTGTCCTGGCGCCGCTGGAAGAACTTGCGCCGGACTTTTTGCACCCTGTCCTTTTAATGACCACCACCGAGATGCGCAGACAGCTTACAGATCCGGATCAGATCGTAAAAAAATTAACCTGGCCAAAAAAAGGAGACACACCTTTTGACTCCGCTTAGACTTGTAATTCTCGGCTTTTTGCTTTATCTGCTTTACCGGTTGATTGCAGGGGGGATCAAATCTCCAAAAAGAAGTATCGACAATGGACAGACACGAGACCCGGATCATTCAGGCAACGCCCTTAAGTCTGATGACGAACTGGTCGAAGACCCGGTCTGCCATACGTATATTCCAAAGGGGCAGGCACTGCTTTTGGAACAGGAAAACAAAACCTATTATTTTTGCAGCACGGAATGCCGTGACAAGTTTCGTGACCACTAATCGCAAACCCCTTGCCCTGTAAGCGTTCACAGGCAACTTACTGGAAAAAGGAGCCGAATAATGAAATTTTTCATCGACACAGCAAACATCGACGAAATCAAACAGGCTGTTGATATGGGTATGGTGGACGGCGTCACCACCAATCCCTCTCTCATTTCAATGGAAAAACGACCGTTTGAGGAAATATTGAAAGATATCTGTGAACTGGTTGACGGTCCCATCAGCGCCGAAGTAATCAGTACGGATGCGGAAGGTATGGTCAAGGAGGCACGGAAACTGGCTTCTTTTCACAAAAACATTGTGATCAAGATCCCAATAATCACGGAAGGGTTGAAGGCTGTAAAGACTCTTGCAGATGAAGGTATTAAAACAAATGTCACCCTTATTTTTTCTTCTTCGCAGGCCCTTCTGGCAGCAAAGGCAGGAGCCTCGTTTGTGAGCCCGTTTGTAGGACGGCTGGACGACATTTCCCAGTACGGCATGGAACTTGTGCGGGACATAATGACCATTTATAACAATTACGGGTTCGAGACAGAGGTCATTGTGGCCAGTATAAGAAGTCCGATGCACGTGGTTGAGGCCGCGCTGATCGGGGCTCATATTTCGACAATTCCGTTCAAGGTTATAAGCAAGCTGGCCAACCACCCCCTGACAGACATCGGCATGGAAAAATTTCTGGCTGACTGGAAAACCAGAGGGTAAGGGCTCGCTCAAAAATAACTTCACATTTTCATGCGTCGATCCATCCCGCATGGCTGCGTTGCTCGTCGGTTAAATAGCCCTGCTATTCGCCCTTCTCGCGCCTTGCCATGCGGGCGCCTCAACACCTGAAAATGTAAATTTATTTTGGAGCGAACCCTAAATGTAGTATAATAAAACCCATGCGCAATAGTTTTTTAAGAACATGGGTTTTTATCACAATCTGCGGCGGCATGCTCTGTCTGCCCCGCACATTGACGGCAACCATATTCAGCTTTACTGATGACAACGGGGTTGTTCATTTTTCCAATGTTCCGAATGACCCCAGGTACCGGCCGGTGGCCAGCAGACGCATCCGGTACAGTCGGGCGGCAAACTATTTCAGGTATGACCCTTACATTAGCGTAGCCGCCCGGCGATTCAGCGTGGATCCGCTTCTGGTCAAGGCGATTATATCAGCGGAGTCGGATTTTGTCCGAACGGCTGTGTCGAATAAAGGCGCCAAAGGGCTGATGCAGCTCATGCCGGAAACCATAAATGACATGAAGGTGTCAGATCCTTTTGACGCAGAGGATAACATTACGGGCGGGACCCGATACCTAAGCAGACTGCTGAAGACGTTTAAGGGTGATCTTAATTTAACACTAGCCGCTTACAATGCAGGGCCGACTGTGGTCAAAAAAATCGGCAGGGTCCCTGAATTTACCGAGACGCGGAACTATGTGAACAAGGTCATCAGGAATTACAAAAAATACCAGGCTGTGGGGTTAAATCTATAATAAAAGTTCGCCCTTAGGGTCTGGAAAGAAATAACTTGGGTAATTCCGATCCGAAATGTGTTGCAGATTTAGTCGGTTTGATATTCACGAAACCGCAAGCGTAGCAGGGCTACGGTGAGGATTTCGGGGATGTCAAACCG
>JAYEJK010000170.1:0-13862 GCA_034660535.1 Thermodesulfobacteriota bacterium
GTAGTATCATTTTCTCTTGCGATCTTATTGTCATTCTGTATCCTTTAATTATAGTGCGAATTGTACTTCCCTTTTTACAATTAAAGCGTTGTTTTCCTCTAGCGTAACCATCTTTTCTAATATTTGGACATTGGCATTTTGGACAATTCATATTAAATTTCCTCCTTTTTGGAGCAAACTTAGGGTTCGCCCAAAAATAAATTTACATTTTCAGGTGTTGAGGCACCCGCATGGCAAGGCGCGAGGAGGGCGAATAGCAGGGCTATTTAACCGACGAGCAACGCAGTCATGCGGGATGGATCGGCGCATGAAAATGTGAAGTTATTTTTGTGCGAGCCCTTAATATGAATTAATGAAAAAAGCAACACAAACTATACATGGCTAACAATGCCTTAATATCATAATAAAATAATACATTATCATGTCAAATAAATTATCAGAAAAAATATGGGACGCCATAATTGTAGGCGCAGGCCCTGCAGGATGCAGCGCCGCCTTTTTTATTGCACGGGCAGGCCACGAAGTACTCCTTCTTGACAAGTCCGGATTCCCAAGGGACAAGGTATGCGGTGACGGGGTCAGTTTATTTGGGTTAGGAACTGGTGAGTCGAAAGTTTTTCTAAAGATTGCGAATACTCATTTTTTAAACCCATCGGGGTAAAGCTCGGGATACAGCTTTGCCGCACATTCAGGACAGAGACTATGACTGAACTTGGCATCAGTGTGGGTCTCAACGTAAGCTTCAAGCGGTTTCCAGGAGCCGTCGGGCTCCCTGAGCTTTTTGCAAGATGCACATATTGGCAGAAAACCACTTAAAACCTTTGTTAACGCTTTTTCCAGTTTTTCCTGTAATGCTTCTCTTTCCAGCCTTGCCTTTATCAAATCACTAGTATCCAGAATCGATACCACCCTCTGTTTGCTGCCTGGAATTATGGCAACAGTTAAATAAACATGTCTTGTTTTGCCATCCCTGTTAATAAATTTTATGGCGTAATTTGCAGGCACGGAATCCGGATCAGTTTTCCGTCTATCATGGTAATCCACCACCTTTTTTTGATATTCCTGGGCAACGAAATCTTTGAACAGCTTTTTGTTTTCCACATCCTCTTTCAAATAGCCGGATAGTTCCTCGAATTGCCGATTGACAAGAGATATATTCATATCTTCATCAACGATCATTGTTGCCGTCCCGGTTGTTTGAAAAATCGTCCGGTATCTCTCTTCACTTTTCCGGAACGCGTCCCTGAGCCACCTACGCTCAATATACGCACTTAATCTATGTGCTACAAGTTCGATTAAGAGTCGCTCTTCTTTCATAAAGGGACCTTCTTCAAGCTCAGGTTTTTCCTCCTTATAATAGACTTCAATAGCGCCGACCGTCTCTTTGTTGATAACAATATCCGCGGCTTGTTTCCACTGAGTAATCTTAAACCCTGGGCCGGCAAATTCTCGACCTTTGAAAACTACTCGTGCGCAAGCAATTTCGAAATATCTCCAGCCTGAAAAAATTTCCGCTGCCACATTTAACAACATTTCTTCCAGTTTTAATGTCGGACGGTTGATAATATCAATGACGGAATAGAGGCACTTAAGTTCCCTGGCCCGCCCTTGAATCGCATTTGCAAGAGCATCTTCCGTCTTTTTAAGCTTTTTTTCCAATTCTTCATAGCTGATGTTATCTGTCATTATAATTGCATCATTTTTTAAGCTGTACGATTAGACCCACAGTATCCAATTGTAACTTATTTATATCATTGTGGGACGATGTTTCAGTCAGTCACTTTTTGCGAGTCTATCAAGTTTCAGATTATTTCAAAAAGAAACTTGTGATATATTTACCGGCTATAAATAAAATGCAACCTGTCAATATCCATTTAATTATTTTTGCCGGCACAAATTTTTGCAATCTAGCTCCGCAATACATGCCTCCTAAGCCTCCTATGCCAAATAAAAGGCCTAATATCCAGTCAGGCGAAACAGATATATCAGGATAAAAAGGGGCTATAATCTGATAAAATGCAACACCTGCAACCGATGTAACAAAAGTGCCTGTCAATGCAGCGCCGGCTACCGTATAAACAGGAAGACCGAAAAAGCTTATAAAAAAGGGCGCAATAATAACGCCTCCACCTATTCCATAGATGCCTCCTACAATTCCAACAATAAAACTGAGCGCTGATATAGCAATAGCATTTATATCAAAATCCCGGCCATAAAATTCATAAGAAACACGCAAAAAATTGAATTTCTTTACAACTACTTTTGGTAATTCTTTATCTCCGTGCTTTAACTTGTATTCTTTGACCAGCTTCTGGAATTCTTCTTCAGCCGAAGGTTTAAGTCGATTGGTGGTTTTTTTTATCAGTAAATCTTTCAACAGCCTGGAACCAATGTAAAGCAGAACCAGGCCGGCGAACATTTTAAAATTTTTCGGGTTCGGAAGATATTGAATACGCAAAACAGCTCCGATCAGGACGCCGGGCAAAGTTCCAATGATCACTACCCATGTCAGGGGCCATACCATACGCCCTTCTTTGACATAACGGTATACTCCGCCGGGGATCGCCACTATATTAAAAAGCTGATTTGTGGAGCTTACCGCCGGGCTGTTAAAACCAAGGATGCTTACCTGGAAAGGCAAAAGCAGAAACGCGCCTGAGACTCCTCCCATTGAAGTAAAAAAAGAAATCACAAAGGCAACTGCAGGCGGTATCAGTGGGTTTACTTCAATTCCTGAAATCGAAAAATACATCCGGAATTATCTTCGATCGAAGTGACGAGTTGTTGGATTTTTATTATAGGGATCGCTATTCATCTTTCCCGGTATGACAGACAAAACAACCTGTTCCGACTTCACCGCCGCCGCCTGCAATCATCCCGTCATAATCCCATCTGAGCATGTCGGCATAGGGAGAGCCGTGGGCGCGGTGACAGGAGAGGCATGATACCATGTCTCCGTTTGCGCCGACCGTGACTGTGGCGGAGGGTCCGGTGACGGAGTCAATATTCGGCCGGGAAACCGGAGCATCGGGATTATATAGACCGGGAGCGCCGTCAGGTCCGGAACCATCGGTGTTATATTTGCTGCATTCGCCGGTCCCTGGCAGATGTATGCTGACCGGGTGTCGCAACCAGTTGCCGATCCATCCGCTGCCTGATCCATTAGGGCCGAATCTGACAGAGTGATAATCGGTATGGCAGGCCACACAAAAACGGCTTATCCCGGAAGAACCATATCCGCCGAAAGTATAGTTGTCATAATATTCGTTGTGGTTATCTGATGAAACCGTCTCCTGCCAGTCATCATCTTCCCATCCCTTAACATTTCTAAGGTCGGTGTCCAGCCCCGGAGCGGGCTTATGTTTTCTTGCAAGGAAACGAAAACTTCCATCTTCCTCATCAGCAATAGCAGTTGCGGAACCACCCTTGTGATGGGCCGGTGTATGACATCCGACACAGCCGACACCGATATTTTCACGCTGTTGAGAAGGGCAACCCCACCAGTGCCATTCCCATTGAGCCAATTTGTAATGACAGCTCCCTGCACAATTTATCGCGCCTGTGTTGTCGCTGAGGCCGGGCGCCATATCAAGAATTTCATCTGTATCGGCAACAGCATTGTGTCCGTAAATATCTCCACTATGCTCCACCCAATAAAAATTACCCCCGGCCAGACAATTATCATAGGAGATGCCGCCTGTAGTATACACAACCGGTACAAGACACCCGCCTAAATCATAAGTGGCTTCTGATGAATGGGAATGACATCCTACGCAGGTGTTTGTCAGGAGGGACGGCAGAGGACCTTCGGAGGATAGAGCGCTGCCGTCCTGGCTGTTATGCATGGTATGACAGTTTGAACATACACCTGAAACTTTGCAGGTTGAAATATCCGGAAGAAAGAGGACCAAGGAAAAAACCAAAAGAGGAAAAAATGGAAACAATACTCTATTCTTAAGACCTTTAACTATGCTTTTCATTAAATAATTCCTTTCAAATAAACCTTTGAACCTTGAACCCGGAACCTATGACATTGATAAAATCAAATGTCATTGACTGGTAGTTGAGCGACCCATATTACTATTGTGGTGAAATTTAAGCAAAATTTATGCCGGATTAACCCCGAATAATAAACTTGCCGTTTCCCACATGTTATTAATTTGTTAAAGACTTTTTATTAAATTCGTCTCAAAAAAAAATTCGATAATTTTTTCAAAAACCCGGAGTATTTTTCCGTAAAACCGGAAAAATAAATCAATTATTCTCCGGATTTTACACTATTCACCCAGTCACTGTTTTCCAGATACCAGGCAATCGTTCTCCTGATCCCGGACTCAAAGGTCTCCTCGGGTTTCCAGCCGAGTTCCCTGGTAAGTTTTGATGAATCGATCGCATATCGTCGATCGTGTCCGGGCCTGTCCTTTACAAATGTGATCAGATTCCGGCGGGACCTGTTCCCGGCCATTTCATCGAGCAGGTCGCATACAATTACAGCAAGATCGATGTTGGCAAGTTCACTGTTGCCGCCGACATTATAGGTCTCCCCTCTTCCACCGCTTTCCATGACAGTCCAAAGAGCGGTGCAATGGTCTTTAACAAACAGCCAGTCGCGGACGTTTTTTCCGTCACCGTAGATAGGCAGCGGTTTTTCTTCAAGTCCGTTTAAAACAAGAAGCGGAACCAGTTTTTCAGGGAACTGGAACGGGCCGTAATTGTTTGAACAGTTTGATATGGTTACAGGCAGGTTGTATGTCTTTAAATAAGCGCGCACAAGGTGGTCTGAAGATGCCTTTGAGGCTGCATACGGGCTGTTGGGTCTGAACGGCGAATCCTCTGTAAAGAGGCCGGTCTCGCCGAGACTCCCATAGACTTCGTCCGTGCTGACATGGTGAAACAGTACCAGGCGGTCCATGTTGGCCCTTGATGCTTCAAGTAATGTGAATGTCCCATTGATATTAGTTTTTATAAATTCATCCGGCTCTGCAATGGATCGGTCCACATGAGATTCAGCCGCCAAATGACATACACCGTCTATTTTATGCTTGGAAAATATATCGATCATGCGCCTGTGGTCACAAATATCGGCCTTGATAAAGAGATACCTGTCTGAAAATTTTTCCCGAATATCGGCAAGGTTTTGGAGATTACCGGCATAGGTCAGCTTGTCAACATTGATGATCCGGCCGGAAAAGGACGATTCCTCAAGCAGGTATCTGATAAAATTGGTCCCGATAAAACCGCAGCCACCGGTTATAAGCAGATTTTTCAAGGCAATGTCGCCTCCTTTATCAGTTGTTCGCTGAACGTGTTTGCAAAGAGTTCAACATCTTTTTCCCACTCCTCCATGACGCAGACGGATTCCTTTTTCATTTTTTGATTTTCAAGAATCGAATTTCTCGGTCTGTGGGCAGGAGTCGGGTATTGTTCCGTGGCACAGGGCACAAACCGGGAATCGACTCCCATTGTCCGGACAAAACGGCCGGCAACCTCATACCATGTGCCGTGTCCTTCCGCCGATGCGTGGCATATGCCTTGAACTTCTTTGTCAATAAGCCTTTCAATCTGAAGGGCCAGCCTGTAGGCCCATGTCATGGATCCGAATTGATCGTTTACCACACGAATTTCTTTTCCAGGATTTTTAAGGGTCGTCCTGAGCATGGTCTTAAGGAAATTCCCTCCGTGAATGGAGTAGAGCCAGGCAGTCCTTATAATAAGATGATTTTGGGTGGTTTCCGTCACCGCCTGTTCGCCTGCCAGCTTGGTTTTGCCGTACCAGGAAACAGGGCCGGTCTCATCGCTTTCAATATAGGCATCCGGCACAGGCTTTTGTCCATTAAACACATAGTCGGTCGAGATGTGAACAAGCTTTGCGCCAATCTCTTTTGCCGCACGGGCAAGATTTCCAGGCCCGTTTGCATTAACTTCCCATGCCTGGTTTCTCCTGGTCTCACACATATCCACGTTAGTGAATGCAGCGCAATTTATAACAATGTCCGGCCGGTTTGACTCAAAAACGGTTATTACGGAATCCGGATCGGTAATGTCCAGTTCTTTTGTGGAGAGTGAAACAACGTCAAACCGTTTTCCAAACTGAACCGCGCATTCGCGCCCCAGTTGGCCGCTTCCACCTGTAATAAGTATTTTTTTCATCTTCGGCATCAATACTTCGGCAGTAGATCATGAGGCACATCTTCAAGCCTGGGGTTTTGGGCGTCCTTTTCAGAAATAATCGGATCATCCGGCAGAGGCCAGTTGATTCCGATTGACGAATCATTCCACAGGATTCCGTATTCGTCGCCCGGCTGATAGAAATCAGAGCACTTGTAAATCACGTCAGCCGTATCACTTGTCACGCAAAATCCATGGGCAAAGCCCTCAGGCACAAAAACCTGTCTTCTGTTCAAAGAAGATAGAATGACCCCGCCCCATTGCCCGAATGTCGGCGAACCGAGGCGTATATCAACTACCGCGTCAAATATCTCCCCATTAGCCACGCAGATCAGCTTGGCCTGGGGATGATGCAGTTGGTAATGCATTCCCCGGACAACGCCGCGTATCGAATGTGACTGGTTGTCCTGGACAAAAACCTTTGATATTCCCGCTGTCTCATATTTGCGCTGACTGTGGGTTTCCAGAAAAAAACCACGTGAATCAGCAAATACAGGGGGGTCGATCAAAATAAAGCCGGGATGAATAATTTCTGATTTTAGTTTCATTCTAATTATCCTCTTCCACTAGTTCCATCAGATACCGGCCGTATTCATT
Organism: Thermodesulfobacteriota bacterium; assembly: GCA_034660535.1. Classification (GTDB taxonomy): domain Bacteria; phylum Desulfobacterota; class Desulfobulbia; order Desulfobulbales; family DAOVYS01; genus DAOVYS01. The sequence continues at coordinate 6,766 of JAYEJK010000170.1, forward strand.
TTTAATCATTTCATTTGCAAGGGATGCAAGCTGGTCCCGGTTGATATAGTTTAAACGAAAGGCGATTTCCTCCACGCAGGCGATCTTCATTCCCTGACGATCCTGGATGGTCTGAACGTAACTGGCTGCCTGCTGAAGAGAGACAGGCGTGCCCGTGTCCAGCCAGCAAAAACCTCGTCCCAGAAGCTCGACTCGCAGATTACCCCTTTTCAGATATTCGTTGTTTACTTCCGTGATCTCAAGTTCTCCGCGTGCTGACGGCTTGATGTTTTTTGCAATGCTCACCACGTCGTTATCATAAAAATAGAGTCCTGGAACAGCATACTTTGATTTGGGCTTTTTCGGCTTTTCCTCGATATTGATAACATTTCCTTTATCATCGAATTCCACAACACCGTAACGCTTTGGATCTTTTACAGGGTAGCCGAATATCAAGCCGCCTGTATCAAGCTGCGCGCTTTTTTTCAATATGCCGGAGACATTGTGACCGTAAAAAATGTTGTCTCCCAAGATCAATGCTACCGTATCATTTCCTATATGCTCTTTTCCTATTATAAATGCCTGTGCAAGGCCTTCCGGCCTGGCTTGCTTTGCATAGGAAATGTTAAGTCCCAAACGGCTTCCGTCCCCGAATAATCCTTTGAAAAGCGGCAGGTCTTGAGGAGTTGAGATAATCATGATATCCCGAATAGTTGAAAGCATGAGCACGGACAGTGGATAATAGATCATAGGTTTGTCATATATCGGCAAAAGCTGCTTACTGACAACCCGGGTCATTGGAAAAAGCCTGGTCCCGGACCCTCCTGCCAGGATAATTCCTTTCATATAAAACAATCCCCTGTTGTTTATCTTTAATAAATTAGTACCTTAGTGGTAATTTTCTTGTTTTTTATACCCCTCAAGGGGGTACTGAAATGAGTGGCAAGAAATCAAAAGGGTGAAATATTTTTAAATAGTTACACGCAACTGTTAAGGTACTTATACCCCTCAGGGGGGTACTGAAAATAGTCCAGGACCTTTAAAAATTTCCAGTTTATCTGGGTTAGAGATTAAACCAATTATATCGTAACCGTTCAGAGGTGCACCGTTCATTCGGTGAACCCCTACCCTACCCCTACCCCTCTGAACCCAGAACTCTTTACAAACCGACTACAATTTCAGAATTTTCTCTTTTTTGCTCTTCCCTTGCCTGAAGGAGCATAGTTCCACTTTTTTTCCATCGGTCTGCACGAAATGAGCATTGTCTTCCCCACTTTCCTCTTCGTCAAAACCACACCAGTATCCACAATTGGCATAAATTCGATCCCTTCCGATCAGATGATCTTTGTCCATTTTGGTGTCATGTGAATGGCCCATGACGACTATTTCAATTCCATCGCGGCATAACTGATCGGCAATAGTGCCCAGCCGGTTTAGTTCGCACATGATCATCTGAACGCTCTGCCAGAAGCCTACTGCCTTGAGCCAGTCATCATACAGGTTTTGATAGCGATCTCTTACATCGTCAAAACTCTGGTCCCGGCAGATGTGACCCATTATAAATGTCTTTACATCCACGTCCTTGCTGCACAGAATTGTGTCCTTTAAGGCATCAAGAACGGATTCGGGCAGTTTTTCAGGCCCCAGAACCTGAAACGATTCATCGATTACCTGAAATATAAGATTGGCCTTGGACTTCCTGCTCTTATCAAGAGTCGTATACATCCTTGTTATGTAATAACCTAGAGGAATGCGGAGGCTCGGGCCGCCGTTTTTAGGATCTGGACGATTGAAAAGCGCGTACTGATGCCCATGAATTGCCAGGATATTTCCACGCTGGTATCTCCGGCCCAGGTATTTGACCCTGCCGTCAAAAGCGTTTTTAATATCATCAGCCCCGACCTGGTAGTCGTGATTACCGTTTACATAAAGAACAGGGACTTTCTCGGCCATTTTTTTTATCGAGTCAATAACCATCTTCTGGCCATTACAAATATCTAAAAAGGTATGAGGTGTTTTATCATGCGGGCATACCCACAGATCAAAGACATCGCCCAGTAATACGATCTCCTTGATATCCCGCCGGGTTGAATAACGTTTTGTAACATATTCAAAAAATTTTATTAACTTCGGTCCTTCCTTTGCAGCATCAAACCAGTCCCATTTTTCTCCCGGACCCATGTGGATATCTGATACAAACAAGGTCATTTTTTTATCGGACATTTTTCCCTCCTGTCAGGCTGAGTGTGAATATTTACAATGCCGAATATTTACTGATTGGTTTGGGGCATCATTTGGTAAAACAACCTCTTAAATTCCTTTTCCTCTCCGCAGGACATGAAGCGCTCCGGGATCGGGGGGGCAGGCCTGCCTATCATTTTAAATTTACTTATTCCCATGGGATTATACGGCAAAAGTACGGGATTAGATAACCCCATTTTTTTAAGGATTCGGGCAATTCCCTCAAGATTTTCCCGGGTGGCTGTAATTGATGGAATCAACGGGATTCTGGGAATGACCTGCACCCCGCTTTCCCGTATAAGGCGTGAAAGATTTTCTATTATCCTCTTATTTGACTGCCCGGTAAAATGTTTATGGGCCTTTGGGTCAGCTATTTTAAGGTCATAATAAATCATATCCAAATAGGGAAGGATTTTTTGTTTGAAGATCTCATAAGAAAAAAAACCCGATGTTTCCAGGACCACATGAACTCCGAAGGGCTTGAGATACTTAAGCAGGGCCTCCAGATAATCAGGATAAAGGGTGCATTCACCGCCCGAAAGCGTAACACCGCCCTGTGAATGGCGGTAAAACGCGCGGTCACGAAGCAGTAGTTCCCCAAGCTCCTCAACCCGATATGAAGCGCCTGCCCGGCGCAGTCCCTTTCCGGGACAGACCTGAACGCACTTCCCGCAATTATCGCACCTTGTTCTGTCGATTCTTTCCTCTGATTTCAGGGAGATGGCATTACTTGGACAAATCCGGGCGCACGCGCCGCATAAAATGCACTCTTCAACACAAAACACAATCTCGGGTCCAGGCGCCTGGGTTTCCGGATTTTGGCAGAATACACAGCAAAGGGGACACCCCTTGAAAAAGACCACGCTGCGAATACCCGGCCCATCCTCCAGGCTGTGCCTTTTGACATCAACGATCAGGGGAAGTTCGCTCATTATTGTGAGCTACGGCCCATAATCCTGTTTTGAAGATCTCTGGCCAGGAATCCGAACCGATAGATATAAGTTAAATTGCCTTCAATTTCCACCTTATTTTCAAGCAGTGAATTAAGAATGTCCTGATCTCTGGAAAATAAAAAGTCAAGTAGGGCCGCCTCATCTGTAAAAGTGACTTTAACATCCCAGTCAGGGATAATATCGCCCCGAACACTCATATTGCCATTCTCAAACAGGGCTGAGACCGCAACATCACCCCCCTTGGTCATGAAAAGATAACGCCCCTTGAAATTTTTAATATTTCTTCGATATCCCCTGGAAAACCAGAAAGACAAATCCATGCCCCGGAGCAGCAGTTCAAGGAGTTTATCCGTAAGCCGGTCGCTTCCCGGAATATGCTCAAGCCACGACAAGTCAAGGCTGCTTTCAGAGGGGGGCAACTGAAACGGCTGAAAGGATTTCATCTGTCCGTTCTTGAGGTTATATTCGGTTCGTTCAATAATTTCCTTCTGCATCTGCGGATTCAAGTCCTTGAAATATGCCGTATAGCCTGACACCCGGACCAGTAACTCCCGCAGGAGTTCCCTGTTTTTTTCAGGATGCCTTGCTGCTTTGACAAATGTTTCGTGGTCATTGATATTAAACTGTATTTCCATGCCCCCGTCTCTTTGCCCGTCCAGATCATCGAAATAGCCCGCAACCGACGCTGTAAAATTATCAACCATCGTGGCCCGGTCATGTTCAGGAGTATATTTAATGTTGAACGCCATGCCGTTTGTGACATGTTCGGCCGGGATCGAGGCGACGCTGTTTAAGGTGGCGGTCAATACCGGTGTTGCGCCTGAGACCGGAGTAATACCGCTTGCAAAATTCTCATGCGCCTTACGACCGTTGGGCAACGCGCCGGTCAACCTGCCGAACCCGGCATGATTGGTCATGGTCCAGTAGCCAACCCGGTATTTTCCATTCCGGTACGTTGTTTTTGCCTGAAAACAATCATGCAGGCTTTTGATAAGCCATTGGATATTGCCTTGTGCGATTAAATCCTCGTTACCGTATTTGGGAGCCCCTTCAAGGAGTTTGTGTAATACCTTATAATTTTCAAAATTATTATTAACGGCATTGATCAGTTCTTTAAATGTTGCTTTCTTTTCCCTGTAGACGATCTGCTCGACGGCGCTCAGGGAATCCGCCACATCAGCAAGCCCGATTACAGTTACTCCGGAAGCATTGATCAGGGCGCCGCCCTTGATAAGATCTTTTCCCTTGTCCATGGGTCCTTCAAAAAAGGCGGACAGAATGGGAGTGGGGTAAAAGAGCTGATGGGTCCTGCCCAGATCGTCATTCAGACTGGTGGTTATGTCGGCCATCCAGTTCAACTGTTTGTAAAAGGCCTTCCTGAATTGCTCAAATGTTTCAAATCGGGCCGGATCATCAGCAGGACTGCCGGTATCCATGCTGATCAACTGATCCATCCCGGTGTGCCGATGACGCCCATTAAACAAAGTCAACTCTAAAACAGAGGTAAGATTCAGGAGTATTGAGGAACTGGCGGTATAGGCCCGGCCGCTGCTGACCGGTTCCACACACCCCACGGAACTGTAATCCCTGGCCTGTTCAATAGTTTCACCCTGAGACATCATGGCCTTGATTACGGCATTGTCATTGTGAAGAGCGGGCGTGGCCTTTGTTTTCAGGTTGGCATCACAGAGCCTTTTGAGATATGCCGGTTCATTTACGCCCTCATAGTACCGGGCGTTTAAATTCGGGTCCCTGAGCATCATGAGTTCAGTGGCTTTAAGCATCACATATGTCAGTTCGTTTACCGCATCCTCCGCAATTTCACTGCTGTTCGGCATGACACCGCCTATTGTAATGGCTTGATTAGAGCCCGTACCGCCGAACAACTGCTCGCCGGCATCCGGGATCAAGGGAACGTGGTCTCCGATTTTAAGCCACAGACAACAAATCATCTCCAGGGCATCATTAATGGAAATGGTCTTGTTAATCTCTTTCGCGTATAAATCATACAGCACTTGGTCCAGGCGTCCCAGACTCAGGCCGACGTTGGGATTTTCCAGATGAATCGCCGTCCAGCAGATCCAGACCGCGGTTAAGCCTTCCCGGAATGTCCGCGCGGGATATCCGGGCACTTGTCTATGTATCTCCGCAATATCCAGCAACTCCTGCTTCCTTATGGGATTGTTTTCTTTAAGGGCGAGTTTTTCGGCCTCGAGCGCCAGGTTGTTTGAGTAGGCTATAATTCCTTTCAAGACTTCAACAATGGCTGAATAAAATTCTTTCCTAGAAAAATCTTCCGTATTTTTTCTTTTATCCATGGCCTCACGGATGATGCTACCAAGCCCTTCCCCAATGACACGTTTAAAATCCGGAACAGTATGCGAAATGCAGTTTGTCTTGCTCGCCATAAAAAAGACCAGGCGCTGCAGCATCCTGATTCCAACAGGATCATTTCCATTGCTCCCGCATCTGGATCGGGTTCTTTCCATGATATTTTCTTTCATCCAAAAAGGAAATATCTCCTTATTTAATTTTTCCGCATCCGCTTTACTCAGTTGATACGGATTTTTCTGTCTGGTTGAAATAGTCCGGAGTTCAGGCCAGATAGTAAGGCCAAGGAATTCAGGAAAAAGGGGCACTCCTTTGAATTTGCTCGTGGTTGAACCGGCGAACAATGATGAGTCGATAAATGCAAACTTACGCATCTCTTTCCCTGGACCGCGACTTTCAAAACCGTGACTGTGATATATTACAGGGGAACGATTTTCCAGGACATAACGATACATTTTGGCCTTTTCGAGAATGGAAACACTCTCCTTGCCGAAATAATTGTTATTCACGGAATATTTTGTGATGAGATACGGCCGCTCGATACAGATTTCAGGCATTGCCTGAAAATAGGCGTCCCTGAGACGAACAACCCGCTCAGTAAGTCCGTAATTGTCAAGATATTTGTCAAAATCATTCTTCCACGGCATCTCTTAACCTCCGTATTGGCAACTTATTGATATCATTGGAGACGATGTCTCAGTTAGGAAAATATTCGGCCACACCATCTACATAAAAACAACGTCTTATGTGGGTCGGGTTAGGCCGATAGGCCGTAACCCGACGCTTTCAACTGATTTTTTGTCGGGTTACGCTTCGCTAACCCAACCTACACGATTGATTTTATTAGACCCTCTGTCAGAAACATATACGCTTAAGCGTGTATGTTGTAGCCAGCTCAGTCAAAGCAGCATGCTGAATTTTCGGGGTTGGTTTTAACTTCGGCCATTATAACGGTGGGCATAGCCCACCCTACAAGAGAACTAAGAATAACATGGTGGAAATATGTATTTTTTGTAGGGTGGGCTGTGCCCACCTTTGCCCAATGAAAGACTTGTGGCCGAAATTAAAACCAACCCCGAATTTTCAACTGTAGAGGGTCTTATCCAGCTACGCTGGGTTAGGGAAAAAGTTGGCCGAATATTTACCCGGTTAGTCACTTTTTGCAAATGCATCAATATTTTCAATAAGTTAAAATTTTTTTGACTCACAGATTCTTTCAATAAAATTGCTTAAATGATATAGTTAATTTATGTTTAGGGTCTGGAAAAAAATAACTTGGATTTTCCGTTTCCGAACTGTATCACACCTTTAGCCGGTTTGACATCCCCGAAATCCTCACCGTAGCCCTGCTACGCTTGCGGTTTCGTGAATATCAAACCGACTAATCTGCAACACATTTCGGATCGGAATTACCCAAGTTATTTCTTTCCAGACCCTTATTTACGACCTGTTCCTAAAATTTTAAAGGGGGGTAGATTTTGAAACCGGATGAAATGGCAACAATTATTCCTAATTATAATATTGTTGAAAAATTGGGTGAGGGCCACCAGGCCATCGCTTACAAGGCCTTTCATAAGCGAAATCCTCATCGGC
>JAYEJK010000171.1:0-3625 GCA_034660535.1 Thermodesulfobacteriota bacterium
CAAGGAGCAGTACCATAAACAGCTTGAATCGTCATTTATATCGCAGATGGAGATGATGGAGGATTCAATTGCGCAGAAGACCGGCATATCCATGAAGATTGAACCGTCATAACACCCGAAATTCCAGGAAGAATGGAAAAGGATTACCACCGGCCTCAATGACCAGTACGGCAATATGCTGGATCAGCAGAAGGCAATGGTAGAGCAGCTTTTAAAGTAGTATCTCTTGCAGCACCAGTGATTGGTTATAAATGACTAGTGAATTACTAAATACAATCCGGTTGAGGCTGAGGCGCGGAAAGCTTGATGCCATTCTTGTGACCCAGCCCGAGAACAGGCGATATTTGAGTGGTTATACACCAAAAGATTCCTCTATTCAGGAAAGCTCGGGGGCTTTGTTAATTTCTGCAAAAGGCACGCCTTTTCTGCTCACCGATTCCAGGTTTCAGCTTCAAGCTGAAAAAGAGGCAAAAGGCTTTAAAGTCGAGTTGTACCAGCGCGGCCTTATTGCCCTGCTAAAAAAATTAATAAAGTCACTTTCCATAAAACGGCTCGCCTTTGAGAGTCATTACACGCTTCATTCAACAGCAACACCCCTGATTGAAGCTGCGGAAAAGGTCGGTGTAGAAGCAGTTCCTTTGATCGGTCTTGTTGAAAAACTGCGCACCATAAAAACCAATGCCGAGCTTAAAAAGATTCAGAGGTCGGTAGAGCTTAACGAAAGGGTGTTTCAGGAAGTCTACAAAGGACTTTATCCCGGCCAGACAGAACAGGAAGTAGCCATCAAGATCGAAGCCATGATGCATTCTATGGGGGCAGAAGGCCCCAGTTTTGAATCAATAGTTGCGGCCGGCCCGAACGGGGCAATGCCACATGCGGTCCCATCCGGTCGGAAGCTGAAAAAGTGCGAACCTATAGTTATAGACATGGGGTTGATTTTGGACGGTTATTGTTCGGACATGACCCGCACCGTGGTGCTCGAAACACCGGATGAGCGTACGGTCGATCTTTTCAGGCTTGTCAGAAAGGCGCAACTGGCGGGAATCAACCGGATAAAGGATGGACTTGTGGCAAGGGAAGCGGACAGGGCAGCAAGAGACGTTATTTCAGACGCAGGATACGGCGCACACTTCGGCCACGGCCTGGGTCACGGAGTAGGCCTGGCAGTTCACGAAGCGCCTTCTCTTAACAGGCGCAACCGGAAAAAGTTGAAATCCGGAATGGTTGTGACCGTGGAGCCGGGAATCTATATCCCGGGATGGGGCGGGATAAGGCTTGAAAACATGGTAACTGTGACGAAAAACGGCTGCCATGTGCTTAACAAAGATACGACCTTTCTTGATATCTAGTGTCCATCCAGAAATGGCCCTTTTGCCCAATCTCTGCGTTATGCGAAAAAAATAATCCTCGGAATATCAACTATATGCCTCCGGTTATTTTTTTCGCATGCCTTGACCTTGAACAAAATTGCTCATTTCTGGATGGACACTATCTAACCCAGATAAACTGGAAATTTTTAAAGGTCCTGGACTCTGTTCAGTACCCCCCTGAGGGGTATAAGTGCCTTAAAACATGTGGCACCACAGGCGTCACATATAACTTCGGAGTTTTTCTGCCACAAAAAACAAGAAAATTACCACTAAGGCACTAATAATGGTCAAGCAAATTCTTCAGGTTTTATAATCCGGTAAAAAAAACCGGAAGCAATAAGATCATCTGTTGCCTTGCTTCGTGAAATCAAGACCTTTTGAATTGTTTTATTTTTAAATTCTGCTGCAAGTATATCAGCCTTTCTTTCTACCTCTTCAATAACACCTGTTCCGATCGGACTCATTGAATATTTCATTTCACACAATGTAATTACATTGTCGCTTCTGTTAAAAAGAAGGTCTATCTGCACCCCGGGCTTTTTTTTCTTTGGGGCGCAAAAATAAGGACCGTAATTAAATTCTATTCCGGTAAAACCGAGGATTTCACTTATTTTTCCCGCATGCGCTATGCAGCAATATTCAAATGCCCGGCCCATCCAGCCCGTAAATGCGCCTGACTGAGCGATTTGTCCAAATAATCCCGCATGAATCCCGGCCTTGATTTTTTTTACATTAGGCTGAATAAAGGAAAAATAAAAACGCAAATATGCATCTGATAGATAATATTTTAATAATTTTGAGTTATGCGCTTTGTGAAAAGGGGTTGCAGATGAAATAAAGCCGGCTGATTCCAGATTTTTTAAGTGATTTGTTAAACCGCCGCCCGGATCGATTCCCGTTTTTTCAGTAATTTGTCGGCGAAAAAGGCCATAGGGATGGTTCGCAAGAACTCTGACAATTTTTTCATATTCCGGATTTCTCCCAAAGTGACTGAGAAAAATACGTTCATACTCGTCAGTTAAATAACCTGTTTCCGAGAATGCGAGTTCCTCGATCCCAATGCGAATTGAAGGCATATCTCTAATCAGATCAAGGTATTTGGGCACTCCTCCAAGTAACATTTGCGCCTCCAGGATTTCATGAAACCCCTTTCCCTTTAACATCTTTTCGGTTTCAGGAAGTAGAAAGCCCTTCAGGTGAATGACCAGATCCGTTCTGCCATATAAGGCATTGGACTTAAGAACCTTTGTTGTCATAAACGAAGCAATTGATCCGCAAAGGATAAGCGTTATGCCGTTAATTTTAGAGAGATAGAGGTCCCATATCAGTTTTAGCTCAGCAACAATTTCATTGCGGTAATTGGCCATCCATTGGAACTCATCGAAAACCACATGCCCCGGATTTAATTGTAATTCTTCATACAGGAGCAGAAAAGCTTCTTTCCAGGATTTTACCTTTAAGTTTTTAAATTCATTTTTCGTCTGGTAGAAAAGTTGAAAAAGAAAATTATTTATCTGATCCTGTTTGGACCTGTTCTCAAGCCCCTCAAAAATGAGAGCGTGCTTATTTTGAAACGCCTGTTTGATCAATTCACTCTTTCCAATCCGCCGCCTGCCATAAATAATTCCAATGGCCGGCTTTTTTGCATTGATAATACCGTGCAGCAGACGTAGTTCTTGTTTTCTTCCAATAAACATTTCATCTCACCATGGATAACCGTTGTTTGGGCGCCTTGACGCCGTGAATGGTTACATCAAAAGAGGGATGGTTAATCAGAAAATCTTCCCGTAAGGCAATACTACATCAGCAAAGGAAAAAAAGGCAACAAAAAATCTTCCTACAAGCAAAATTGTTCGGCACATAGGAAGATTTTCTGTAGAAGGAACTGATAATAGAAACCTTTAACAGGGATCAGGTATCGTGAGATGTGTGGGGGGACGAAAATTTTTCCAACTTAGGGTCTGGAAAGAAATAACTTGGATTTTCCGTTTCCGAACTGTATCACACCTTTAGCCGGTTTGACATCCCCGAAATCCTCACCGTAGCCCTGCTACGCTTGCGGTTTCGTGAATATCAAACCGACTAAATCTGCAACACATTTCGGATCGGAATTACCCAAGTTATTTCTTTCCAGACCCTTATTGATTTTGTGTAATGTACACCATCATTCTCGCGAATGCGGTAATGCCATAAAAACACTCCGGCGTGTAAACGTTCACCAGTGCTGCAGATGTGTCAGTTTTATCCCCTTGGTG
>JAYEJK010000172.1:0-3620 GCA_034660535.1 Thermodesulfobacteriota bacterium
TAGCCCTGCTAGTCCTGCGGTTTTGTAACCTCACAATCGGCCCAATCCGACCTAAATCTGAGCGCAATATTGTCCAACTTATTTTTACTTGAGCCCTTAGCGCCCTACGGGCGGACTTTTTTGACTGGATTAACTGAATTTACATGATTTTTTTTCTTTTCTCATATCCTGATCATCCTGTATATCCTGTCAAAAAAATGGAAATTCCTATACTATTAAATTATGCGAACCGGCGGCGTCCTTAACATACTCGGCAAGCTCCTGATCCTTTTGTCGTTTTTTCTGCTCACCCCTATTCCTTTCAGCCTCCACTTCGGAGACGGGATGACCACTCTTTTCATGTTCAGCGCTCTTATTGGTTTCCTGGCAGGCGGTTCTTTAATAATAGCCTTTTTGCCGGACAAGGATCTGGGGAATCGGGACGGTTTTGCAGTAGTGGTGCTGAGCTGGGTGAGCCTGGCCTTTCTGGGCGCTTTGCCCTATTATTTTTCCGGGCAGATGAATTCCATTGTGGACTGCTATTTTGAATCCATGTCCGGATTCACCACCACCGGTTCCACGATTCTTAACCAGGTGGAAATCCTGCCTAAAAGCCTGCTGTTCTGGCGTGCCATGACACAGTGGCTCGGAGGCATGGGTATAATCGTCCTCTCTCTGGCTGTTCTGCCTCTCCTCGGTGTTGCCGGGATGCAACTGTTCCAGGCCGAGATGCCCGGCCCCACAAAGGACAGGCTTGCCCCCAGAATGCAGAAAACGGCCCGAATTCTATGGGCCGTCTATGTGCTTTTCACATTGGTGCAGACATTTCTGCTCATGCTTGGCGGTCTTGATTTATACGATGCTCTCTGTCATGCCTTCGCCACGCTGGCCACGGGCGGTTTCTCCACCCATTCCGCCAGTGTGGGACACTTTAACTCCACCTATATCGAGGTTGTTGTTATCCTGTTCATGTTTATTGCCGGAACCAGTTTTTCCCTTCATTGTCAAGGCGTGCTGAACAGACGCCCGTCCGCGTACTGGCGAAACGAAGAATTTTGTTATTACTTCAAGCTGCTATGTTTTGCCGTCGGGGTCATCGTAATTGCAAATCTATTTCATCACACCTATGACAGTTTCAGCGAGACCCTGAGAACCGCCTTTTTTCAGGTCATTTCCATCTTAACGACCACAGGTTTCGGGACTGCGGACTTTGATCAGTGGCCGCCTGTCTGCAAGGTGCTTCTCGTGTCACTTATGTTCGTTGGCGGATGCGCCGGCTCCACCGGAGGGGGAATAAAGGTCTTCCGTATCGTGCTGTTCCTGAAATATTCAAGACTGCAACTGAGGCACCTCATCCACCCAAGGGCCGTAGACACGATCAAAATCGACAACGTCAAAGTCCCAAGCGAAGTAAAAGTCGGTATTCTCGGATTTTTTTCTCTTTATATTGCCACGCTCGTTGTGGCCGGCCTGCTCGTTGCAGCCACAGGGGTGGATATTGTGACCGGAACAACCTCCGTGATAGCCACGTTGAATAACATAGGCCCAGGCCTCCATCTGGTGGGCCCTACCCAAGATTTCGGCCATATGCCTGAATTGGCCAAATGCATTCTGATTTTTTGCATGCTTGCAGGCAGACTTGAACTCTATACCGTGGCCGTGCTTATGACGCCCGATTTCTGGAAAATGGTCAGGAAACCCGTGTTTCGGGGCAGTTCCCAGGCTGTTAAAGCTTTTAATTCGTCAAACTTTTCCTGCTTTTTCCCGGAATGACAAACAATGCCATCTGATGAAATTCAATATGACGTTCTGGTGATCGGGGCCGGCCATGCCGGGTGCGAGGCCGCCCTTGCTGCGGCCCGCATGGGATGTAAGACCGTTGTCACGACGATAAACGTTGACGGGATCGGCGCAATGTCATGCAATCCCGCTGTGGGCGGCCTGGCAAAGGGGCATCTTGTCAAGGAGATCGACGCCCTTGGCGGTGAAATGGCGAAAAACATCGACGCAACCGCTATTCAGTTTCGTCGCCTGAACATGAGCAAAGGGCCTGCTGTCTGGTCGTCTCGTGCCCAGGCGGATCGATTGCTGTACCGGGTGCGCATGAAAGAAATCCTGGAAAACCAGGAAGGATTAGACATTAAACAGACCGTGGCAGACCGCCTCCTTGTGGAAAACGGGCGTGTGGCCGGAATAGTCACCTCGCTGGAGGAAACAATAAAGAGCAGGACCGTGGTTATAGCAACAGGGACCTTTTTAAACGGCCTGATCCACATTGGTTTAAAGAATTTTTTATCCGGCAGGATGGGTGATTCCTCTTCGGTCAGGCTGTCAGAGCACCTAAAAGAACTGGGGTTTGACATAGGCCGGATGAAGACCGGCACCACACCGCGGTTGAACGGAAACACGATCGATTATTCCGAGCTCGATGCCCAGTACAGCGATGATCCGCCCAATTTTTTTTCATTTTCAAGCTCCGGCGGGGCAAAACAGCCCCAGCGCCCCTGCTACATTACGTACACAAATCCACAGACACATAAAATTATAAAATCAGGAATCGACCGCTCCCCGATGTTTACCGGAATTATTGAAGGCGTGGGAGCGCGGTACTGCCCTTCCATTGAAGACAAGGTGGCCCGTTTCCCGGACAAGGACCGGCACCAGATATTTCTGGAACCTGAAGGACTGAACACGGTTGAGGTCTATCCAAACGGTGTGCCGACAAGCCTTCCCGTGGATATCCAGATCGCGATGCTGAAAAGCATCAAGGGATTGGAAAAGGTGAAGATAATCCGGCCTGGATATGCCATTGAGTATGATTATGTAAATCCCCTGGAACTGCTGCCATCCCTGGAAACGAAAAAGGTAAAAGGGCTTTTTCTGGCCGGCCAGATCAACGGCACATCAGGATATGAGGAGGCAGCGGCGCAAGGGCTTATTGCAGCCATAAATGCGGTCAAATACGTGCGCAAAGAAGAGCCGCTTATCCTGAAACGTTCCCAGGCATACACCGGGGTCCTGATCGATGATCTGGTGACTAAAGGGACAAAGGAACCGTACCGGCTTTTCACATCCAGGGCCGAATACCGGCTCCTCCTGCGCGAGGATAATGCGGATTTGAGGCTGCGGGATATTGGACGGGACCTAGGGCTCGTAGACCGGAAAACCTATGAGGCCTTTAAAAAGAAACAAAAGAATATTGAACAAGGCGTCGAACGGCTCAATAAAACAATGATCAGCCCCTGCCCGGAGATCAACTCCCGGCTTGAGGCATCAGGCACCGCGCCGCTCAAGCAATCCGTTGCCCTGGCAGACCTGCTGCGCCGACCGGAAATCAAATTGGATGATCTCACAGTCTTAACCGGCAAGGATCTTGAAATTCACCCCAAAGTAAAACAGGAAATCCAGCTCCAGGTAAAATACGAGGGTTATATAAAAAGGCAGAATGAGCAGGTGGAAAGATTCAAACGGCTTGAGACGGTGGGCCTGCCGGAGGAGCTGAAATATGAAGAAATGGCAGGCCTGTCAACGGAAATAGTGGAAAAGCTCTCCCAAATCAGGCCCAAATCCCTGGGTCAGGCATCCCGCATATCTGGTGTCACGCCGGCCGCAATCTCGGTACTCCAGGTTCACTTGAAAAA
>JAYEJK010000173.1:0-3611 GCA_034660535.1 Thermodesulfobacteriota bacterium
TCGGTTTGATATTCACGAAACCGCAAGCGTAGCAGGGCTACGGTGAGGATTTCGGGGATGTCAAACCGGCTAAAAGTGTGATACAGTTCGGAAACGGAAAATCCAAGTTATTTCTTTCCAGACCCTATGTCAGCGTGTTAGTTTGCATGTCCTTTGGGCGACCCCTTACCGAACACAGTATGGAAGTTTGATGGTGATCACGGTTTGCCCGGCATCAACTTGAATATCCATAACTCCATTGTTTGACTGAACAAAACGGGAGATAATTTGAAGTCCGCGTCCTTTGACCCGACCCTCACGGATCTCTTCAATTTTATCAGCTAAGATTTCACCAGTGTTCTTGACTTCCAGACACACCATCATGTCCTGACGAAAACCGCGGACAGCCAGTATACCGCCCTCTTCAGGAACAGCCTTGGTTGCGTTATTCAGCAGATTATCAAGCACGCGCTCGAGTCCGAAACGAGCACAATATACAAACAATTCCGGTTCAAACTCAGTCGGCCGGACCTCAATATCCATCCGTCTAGACTCCTGGATCACCTCTTGGTTGATCCGGAATCTTTCCATTGCGACCAGAGACAGATCCAGCAATTCCTCCCGCCCCTCGCCGGTCATGGCCAAGGCAAGGTCCTGCATTCTGGCTGATTCCCGAATCATAATCCCGGCATAGAGATCCAGCTTGGCACGAACCGTCTCCAGATCGTCGGATGTAAGCAGTTTGCGGATCCGGCCGGCAAAACCCGCCACTGCGATGGCCGGGTTCTTGAAATCGTGCAGCATATCCCCCATGAACTCAAGCTTTGACGCCTTCATTATCTCTTTGCCGAAGAACGTAAGAAGTTCAATCTCTTCGTCTGTGAAATAACGCTTCTGATCTTCGGCAAAAAACATCAGCAGGTGTCGCACATCATCTTCCACCTTCAATGGCACGAGCAGGATACTGTTGATTTTACGCATCTGAACAAACTCCTGCATCTGACGGCTGATAATTTGACTTTGCATCGGCTCCGTTATCAATACATAGGCCGGGGTAATCCGGTCGGAGTAATCATCAAAACGAGATTGTTTACCCTGGATCGCGACCTCAAAATACTGATGATGATCAATAGTAAAACTGTGACCGATTTTATGGTATGTCTTGTCCAGCGGATAAGCGGCATCTAAACGGACAAATTGACGATCATCGGAAATAGTAAAAAGAGAACAGCTCTGCACCTGGATGAACTCCCCAAGTTCGGGAATCATGAACGAGAAGAGATCCTTCAGCCTAATGCCTTCCCTGTTGCTCAATTTAACAAATATCTTGTTTACTATCTGTTCTTTCCGCCTGTTCATTTCCTGCAAACCTGCAATCTTTTTTCTTGCCAGCACATAACTCAGCCTTCGGGCAAGTAATTCAGCGCGGATTACCTCAAGAGGCGTAAATTGCCTGTTGTCCTCGGAATAATATATCTGCAGGGAACCGAACAGATCGCACTTTTCTCCCTTATAGTCAGGCTGAAAAAGAGGCAAAGCCAAAAGCGAACGAAGACCCTGTCTTTTGATGATTTCCTTGTTTTTGTAACGGGAATCCTTTGAAATGCTCGCAACCTGGATACTTTTTTTTTCTTTAATCACGGCGCCTGAAATTGAATCCTGAAACGGAATGATCTCAAAACGATCGTAATCCGAGACTCCGTAACTGCCAAAGCTTGTCATAGTAGTGGTTTTGGGATTAAACAGCCGAATAGTGGCCGCCTTGGCATCAAGACGGTTCGTGATCTTTTGGGCCGCGATTTTCATGATTGTCTTTATGGGCAAATTCGCGTCGATCGCCATGATCTCCTCGATCTCCCCGGCTATTTCCGACATCAGGTCTGCCAGGTACTCATTTTCAATTGTATCAATGAGTACGGACCTCTCGTCCTTTGAAAGAGCAATCTTCTGAAACAGCTCATTATCTGAGAGAAAGTCAGCGAGTCTCTTTTTCATGCTTTCATCCTCTGTAATGGTTAACAATAGCAGGAAACGGTTACCGCCATGCCCTGATCAGCTCCAGAAGCATCCTGACACCTATTCCGGATGGGCCTTTGGGCACATACGATTTTTTGGTATAATTCCAGGCCGTTCCGGCGATATCCATATGGGCCCAGGGGACGTCTCCAACAAATTTTTCCAGGAACGCTGCAGCAGTAATGGTTCCCGCAGCCCGGCCGCCGACATTCTTCATGTCGGCTATTCGGGACTTCAACTGCTTGGTATATTCTGATCCGAGAGGAAGCCGCCAGAGTAATTCTCCGCTCCTCTCCCCGGCACGTGTAATATTTTCCGCCAGCTTGTCATCATTGGCCAGCATGCCGATCCTGTGATGGCCAAGCCCTACAATTACGGCGCCGGTAAGTGTGGCCAGATCAATCACTGCGTCGGGTTTAAATTTATCCACGCCGTAGGCAAGCGCATCTGCCAGAATCAGTCTGCCTTCCGCATCAGTATTGACCACCTCAACCGTCTTTCCGCCGTAATGAGTGATGACATCACCCGGTTTCAGCGCTGAAGGACCTGGAAGATTCTCTGTGGCCGGGACAATTGCCACAACATCCACCCGTTTCGGCTTTTCCTCACCTATGGCCTGCATTACGGCCAGGACAGCGGCCCCGCCGCACATGTCATATTTCATGTCACCCATTCCGGCAGCAGGCTTTAAAGAGATGCCTCCGGAATCAAACGTCAACCCTTTGCCGACAATAAGGAGTGTAGGGACCTTTTTCCCTGTACGGTATTCCAGAATCATTAAGTTAGGGGGCTGAGCAGATCCCTGATTGACTCCCAAAATACCGCCCATACCAAGCCTGTTCAAGCCCTGCTTTAAAAGGACCTCGGCCTTGAAACCATATTTGTCAGCCAATTCGCTTCCATAGTCCGCAAACTGAGAAGGCGTCCAGTAATTCCCAGGCTCGTTTGCCATGTCCCGAGCAATACTGACAGCGCCGGCCGCCGTGCTTCCCAGTTTAAGACCTTTGCGTACACCAGCCGCATCAGGAGTGGTATACAACGCGATTTCATCGATCCTTGCGGATTCCTCCTCATCATTATTATTATTATCGTGATCGGTCTTATATTTCCGAAACCGATATGCACCAAGAAGAAGCCCTTCAGCCAGGCATTCCGTCAATTCAGACCTGCTGAAACCCTTTGCTTCCGGAACTGTTACGATGATCTTCTTTGCCTTTGTCTTTAAGGCTGCAGAAGAAGCAGCGCCTCCACCTTTCCGAAATGTCTCCCTGGAAAAATCATCCTTCCCAAGCCCTACAATAAGTACTCTTTTCACCCGGTTCCCGGCTTTGCCCTGGTTTTCCGGGTAAAACATCAGTGTCTGCCCCTCTTTTGCCAGAAAATCGCCCGTATCAAAGGCACGGGATAAAACCCGCCGGCCTTCCTTGCAAGGACACTTGGGATGGCCTTTTTGGGCAGGCTGCCTCACAAAATAAACCGCCATATCTCCTCTATATTTTTCAGGCGGAGTTTTTATTGCCTTGATCTTGATCATGATCAAATAATCCTTGATGGTAAATATTCGGCTTGATGCCGGAAAATAGCTAAAACTACCAAACTGTAAATGTTTGGCAACG
>JAYEJK010000174.1:0-7902 GCA_034660535.1 Thermodesulfobacteriota bacterium
AAGGATTTGAAATTAGCTTCAAAGATCGGACTGGGTTTTGCCATTGTGCTGGCGCTTACCTTTCTTGTAGGTTTTATGGGGTGGAAAGGCCTGGGGAACGCAGTCGACAGGCTGGAAAAGTCTGATGACGTAAACCGTATGGTAAAAGAAACTTTGGAGACCAGGCAGCAGGAGAAAAATTTTATTATAAGAGGGGACGATGTTTACATAACTAAAGTCGAGGAGATGGTCACCAAACTAAAAAATCAGTCAGAGGAAACCAAGGCCAAATTTAACCAAAAAATCAACAAGGACCAGATGGACCAAGTACTCAGCCAAGTTAACGGTTATCATACGGCCTTTCTTGATTTCGTGGGTCTGGATAAACAGAAACACGAGACCATGGAGGTTATGCGGGAAAACGCACGTTCCGTGATTGACGAATTAGAGGCAATGCGTGCCGAGCAGAAGCAAGACCTTTTAGGACTCCTTGCAAAGGACGGGAAACAACTGTCCGCGGATGATCAGATCAAAGCAACTGAAAGGATGCATGACAGGCTGGAAAAAGCAGACGATGCCAACCGGGCGATTAAGTGGTTTCTCGACACTCGAAAGAACGAGAAAGAGTTTATAATTTCAGGAGAACAGAAGTATCTTGATGCTGTAGCAGAAAGCGTTGAAAAAATTGAGACCCTTGCCAAGGATCTCAGGTCTCGATTCAGTCAGAGAAAGAACATCGAACAGCTGGAAACCGTGCTTAAGGCAGTTGTTGCCTATCATAATGCCTTTGATCAATTTATAAATTTTAACAAACAACAGCACGAAGCCGACAAGGCGATGGTTGCTGCCGCTCGTTCGGCCATGGCGGAATGTGACGATGCCTGGGCCGATCAAAAAGAAAAACTGGAAAAGGAGATATCCCGTGCAAACATAATGATCATCTCCGGGACATTAATTGCCGTTGTGATGGGTATTTTGACGACATTGTTCATTTCCGGGGCAATAGTTAAAGCAGTGAAAAAAGGAGTGAGATTTGCGGAACAGTTAGCCGGCGGAGCTTTAAACATCGACCTTGATATCGATCAAAAGGATGAGATGGGGCAGTTAGCCAATGCGTTGAAAGAAATGATTGAAAAACTCCGTGACATCGTAGGCGAAGTCAAGTCAGCGGCCGACAACGTGGCATCGGGAAGTCAGGAGTTGAGCGCCACTGCTGAACAGTTGTCCGAGGGCGCAAGTGAACAGGCCGCATCTGTTGAAGAGACCTCATCCTCGATGGAGGAAATGACTTCCAATATCAGGCAGAACGCCGACAATGCCGCGCAGACGGAAAAGATATCCGTAAAATCTTCAGAAGACGCGGCAGAGGGAGGCAGGGCCGTGGACCAGACCATGACTGCAATGAAAAACATTGCGGAAAAGATTTCCATTATAGAAGAGATCGCCCGCCAGACCGACCTTCTCGCCTTGAACGCGGCTATAGAGGCAGCCCGGGCAGGGGAGCACGGCAAGGGGTTTGCCGTGGTGGCATCCGAGGTCAGAAAACTTGCGGAACGGAGCGCCCAGGCTGCGGGAGAGATCAGCAAACTCTCATCCTCAAGTGTGGCAATAGCTGAAAAAGCCGGAGAAATGCTTAACAAGCTTGTGCCTGATATTCAGAAAACATCGGAACTGGTAAAGGAAATAGCAGCATCAAGCAACGAACAGAACACAGGCGCCGAAGAGATCAATAAGGCCCTCCAGCAACTGGACCAGGTTGTCCAGCAGAACGCCTCCGCGTCCGAGGAAATGGCCTCCACATCAGAAGAACTTTCCGCCCAGGCCGAACAGCTTCAGTCAACCATGGAATTTTTCACCCTGGACAATGCAGGCGCCGGCCGTCGTGGCAGTGGCATGAAGAAGCAAGGATATTCGAAAAGACCGCAGGATGCGGTACAGCACAAAATGATTGTAGACAAGGATCGTCATAATACGCCCGGCGGTGAGGACAAGCACGAAGGCGTTGCTTTTGATATGGGTGTGAGCGGAGCAGACCGTGACAGCGAAGACGAGCATTTCAAAGAATACTAAGGGAGGCATGACCATGAGTGTATCGGGAATAACTGAAACCGCTCTCTATCTGACATTCATACTCGAGGACGAGACATTTGCAATTGATGTTTCCCAGGTGCGAGAGGTCCTTGATATGAGCAGGATAACCAAGGTGCCGCGTACCCCGGATTTTTTAAAGGGCGTGATCAATGTCCGGGGCACAGTGGTTCCGGTGGTTGATTTTCGTCTGAAGTTCGGAATGCCCGGGGCGGATACCACGGTTCACACCAGGATTATGATTCTAGAAATTCCTCTGGACAACAAGACCGTGGTTGTCGGAGCGATTGCAGACTCGGTGAACGACGTAATCGAGTTCGAGCCTGACCGGATCGAACCGCCGCCCGAGATAGGGTCCAGGTGGAGGTCTGACTTTATCAAGGGAATTGGGAAGCGTGACGATAAGTTCATCATGATCATAGATGTGAGCATGGTATTCTCCACCGAGGAAATAGCCCTTGTAGGCGCTACGGGTCAGGAGGGGAATCCGGAAAATCAGGAAACGGGTTAGACAGGGTTCAAAGGTTCAAAGGTTAAAGGTTTTTGTCCTTCAAACCCAGAACCCTGAACCCATGACCAATATAGGATTTATAATACCATGAAGGAAAAGACTTATAGAATCCTGGTTGTGGATGACCAGGCCGTCATTCTGAAAACCATTGCCGCGGCATTTAAAGATACTTCTTATAAGATCAGCACGGTGAGCAATCCGGTTGAAGCATATCAGATGATCGAAGATGAACGTTTTGACATTGTGATAAGCGATATACAGATGCCCGAGATGAACGGGCTGGATCTGTTAAGAAAGATCAAGAGCCATAACGGTATGATCCCTGTGATAATAATTACCGGGTATACGACTATCAACAATGTTCTTAACGCATTCAGGTACGGGGCCTTTGATTTTTTTTTCAAGCCGGTTAAACCGGCTGAGATCGTTTGCGCCGTTAATAAAGCTGCCGCTAAAATCGAAAGGGTGAACACCCTGCTTGCAGAGGCGGCGGATATGAAGGAAGGATAACAATTCATGGAGTACGAACAGGATCTTAAGGCATTACAGGGATTTGTTGATGAGACCAACGAATCGCTTGAAGACATAGAAGCAGCCTTTGTCCGGCTTGAGACCGATCCGTCTGATCTTGAGATAATCAATAAGATTTTCAGGCCGGTCCATAGCATGAAGGGGAATTCCGGTTTTTTCGGCCTTACCAATATCAACAAGTTCTCCCACCGTATGGAAGACCTTCTTGATATGATCAGGAACCACAAGGTTACTATTGACAGGGATGTTATCGACGCACTGCTGATCGGGGTTGAGTATCTCCAGAAAATGCTGGACCGCGTGATGGAAGACCCTTATGACGTTACTCTGAGGCCCGATGAAGAGGACTTCCTGGAACAAAGGATCAAGAAATACAAACCGGATGAGGTCACGGGCAGTGCAAAAAGCATTATTGACCTTGAGAACCTTCTGGAAGAGGCGGAGAAAAAGGGTGTTAATATTCATGAAAACCATCTGATCCTCAATGTGCTGAATCAGGTGGAAAAATTCAATGAAGACATACGGACGTTATTAAAAAATCATGAAGAGTCCGAGAGTTTTACCGCGTATTCACCTGAACGTTCATATTTTTTTAAGGGTGCGGATTATACGGAACATGTAAGGAATCTGGGTGAGGTCGCCTCTGTTCTTGCGGAAAAGCGGACCGTGACCGGAGACAGGATGACAACCTATGCCGCGGCACTTAAAATAATCAGAGATGCCTTTGAAGATAATGAGGAAGCACAAAGCGCTGTTACTGAACTGGCCGACCTGAGCGGTTTTTTTGATGATGAATTGCTGACGACAAACGATGAATTCGTTATGAACTGCCGCAAGGCGACAAATGATGTGATTTCGTTTTTCGAGACCCGCGGCGGAGAGGAAGATGAAAACCTGAAACTCGGCGGCATCCTGGTTGAACAGAAAATACTTTCAGAAACAGAGCTTTCAGAAGCGCTTGGAAAGCAGGAGAGGGTTGGTGAGATTCTTGTCCGAGACGGCGTGCTGAAGGAAGAGGAATTGCAAAAGGCATTAAGGATTCAGGATAGCCGGATCCTTGAAAAACACGTCAATGAACAGAAGGAGACAAAGCAAGAGACAAAGCAAGAGACAAAAACTATCCGGATAGACCAGTCTAAACTGGACAGTTTTGCAGACACGGTCGGCGAGCTTTATATCAATGTTGATTCCTTTGGTTTTCTCAAGAAACAGCTTGAGCAGACAGAAGTGGATACTGCCATCGTTGCCAGGATGACCAATACGATCACATCGCTTGACGACAAGCTTGTGAAGCTGCAAAACGATGTGATGAGTGTGAGAAAGGTGCCCCTGGATAACCTGTTCAGGCGTTTTCCAAAGGTAATTCGTCAGTTGGCCGGGTCACTTGACAAAAATATAAATTTCAAGATGACCGGTGAAAAGACGGTAGTTGACAAGGATCTTGTGGAGGCTATTGAAAATCCGCTTGTCCATATTCTGCGCAACTCGGCCGATCACGGCATTGAGACCCCTGAAGAAAGGGTGTCCAAGGGAAAACCGGAACAGGGCATTCTTGAACTTATTGCGTCAACTGATGAATATAATGTGTTTTTTACCATAAAGGACGACGGCAAGGGAATTGATCCACAACTCATGAAAAAAACGGCTCTAAAAAAAGGATTCATGTCCGAGGCGGAACTGGAGACTCTGAACGACCAGGAACTTGTCAACCTGATCTTCAAGCCGGGATTCAGTACAGCCGAAAAAATAAGCGACGTATCAGGCCGCGGGGTCGGGATGGATGTCGTTATGTCAACCCTTGAAAGGACTAACGGAACAGTCAATGTTGACTCCGTGCTTGATAAAGGCTCCACGGTTCTGGTTAAGATCCCTCTCACCCGGACGCTTGTAACCAAAGATGCCCTTATCTTCAGATCGGACAAACAGCTCTTTGCGGTGCTGTCGGAAGATGTGACGACTACGGTCTATCCCGAGAACAACATCGTCAACCTGCTGCACGACGAGGGCGGCATATCCTATAATGACTCTATTATCAAACTGGTTGACGTTAACAACTATTTTTTTTCAATGCCGAAAAAGAAGTTAAAGGACAAATCCTTTTTTGTTATCATTATCTGCGAGAAGTACAAGATCGCCCTCATTGTGGACCAGATATTCAGCCATCAACAGATCGTTGTAAAGGTATTCGGCAATGACTCAATCTACCTCGATAATATCCCAGGGGTATCAGGCTACACGATTCTGGGAAATGAGGACATAGTTTTGATCGCGGATTTGGAAAAAATGGTTAACGATATGTAATGATGAATGATGAATTATGAATGATGAATGGAGTGACGAATGAATAGTGACTAGTAGTTCATCACTATTCATAATTCATAATTCATAATTCATCATTCATTTTGGGGGTTGTGATGAAAATTCTGATAGTAGATGATGAAATCACCAGCAGGGTCAAGGCGGAGACAATACTGTCCCAGTACGGAGAATGCGACATGGCGGCAAGCGGGGCCGAGGCTGTTGAAAGATTTATACAGACCCATGAAAACGAGAGACCGTATGACGTTATCATCATGGACATCCATATGCCCGAATTGAACGGTATCCAGACCCTGAAACAGATGCGGGACTGGGAGACAACACATAATATTCAGGTCGGGTATGGTGTAAAAGTAGTTATGCTCACAGCAGATGATGACCCTGGAATTGTTCGTTCTTCATTTCGTGAATTATGTGACGCATATGTTATCAAACCGTTCAACTCAAAAAAGATTATCGAGGGCCTGGTGTTGGCAGGAATCAAGATTTCTGAAACTGCTGCGGAATTATCTCGTGAAGCGGGCGGTTTGGAGGGCGAAATCCGAAAAGTCACCACGGAACTGATAAGGAGCAGTATAAGAAGGGCGCTGGGGTCCAGTTCACCTGCCTGGTGGAAATCCGTTCAAAACGTGGACTACCCCGCAAACGACGTGATCACAATGTCCCTTAAAAATGGCCAGGAAATCAGAATAACCGTTCAAGTAACAGAGCAGTGAGATGAATTATGAATTGTGAATTATGAATTGTGGGGGGGGGTGCAATACAAAAAAGTAACACCATGTTCATCACTCATCATTCATCATTCATCACTCATCATTCATCATTCATCATTCATCACTCATCATTCATCATTCATCACTCATCATTCATCATTTCCATCGGAAGCATGGTCTTTTTTTTTGTATTGCATGTCTTGCAGGTTGGAACCATGTTGGTCTTTACGCTCCTGCCTCCCCTGGAAAGCGGAACAATGTGATCCATTGTGAGTTCAGCCGGCGGGATTTTTTTCCCGCAGTAATGGCATTCCCCCCTTGCAATCTTGTTTTTCCACCAACGGCTTTTTCTTAATTCGCGAGCCTTTGCCCGTTCCTGCCTGATGACCGCTTCGTCAACACCATCAAAAAAGAAGTCTGAATTTTTATCCCGTCTCATGTTGTCACTTCTCCCAACAGCACACTCCTTGCCTCGCCGACAAGATAGAGGGATCCTGCAATGCAGATGAGATCATCCGGGGTCGTAAGTTTACGGGCCTTGTCCAGGGCCTCGTATACGGACGCGATGCAGATGACGCGATCCGGATATTTTTCAGGAACGGCTTTACGGAGTGCAAAAGGTTCTGCCGATCTTTCCCCCTTTGGCCTTGTGAGGATTATATTCCGGCAGATTGGGACGATTATGGAAAGGTTTTTTAAAATGTCTTTGTCAGCCATGCTTGCCCAGACCATTACGAGGTTTTTAAAAGAGAAATCCGTTTCAAGTGCCTTTTTAAGGCTCATCACACCTGCCGGATTGTGGGCGCCGTCAATCAGATATTGGCGCCGGGGCGCCATTTTTTTCCCATCCTGATCGGAGGAGGCTTCGGGCAGATTGAAATATTCCAGACGGCCGGGCCATTTCACATGGTTCAGGCCTTGCCTGATTCCGGTTTCGTTAATACTGAAGCCGGAATCCCCAAGTATTTCAAGGCCGGTCAGGGCCATTGCCGAATTGCCGACCTGGTATTCTCCTTTTAGATTGCATGAAAGGTTTTTTATAACTTGTCCGGAGTTACCGATTCCACGGTAAGTCCAGCTTTTGTCAGGTTCAGTCTCTTTGAAAAAATTCCTTCCCATGAGATATAGAGGGGCTTTTCTTTGCCGACAGGTTTTTTCAATCACTTCAAGACTTGCATCATCGGCAGCGCCTGAGATAACAGGCACGCCTGTTTTGATGATTCCCGCCTTTTCAGTTGCTATCGCTTTCAGTGTGTTGCCCAGATATGCCTCATGGTCCATGGACACGTTCGTGATGATGGAAGTAAGCGGGCAAATAACGTTTGTCGCGTCCAGTCTGCCTCCCATCCCGACCTCCAGGATGGCCAGATCAACCTTCATTTCGGCAAACCATACCATTGCAATGGCCGTAGTAAACTCGAAGTATGTAATTTGGCGGCCGTGCAGAATGTTTATGATTTTGCCGGCAGTGCGGGCAAATTCTTTTTGGGAGATATAGGAATTGTTGATCCTGAATCTTTCCCTGACGGAATTTAAGTGGGGTGAGGTGTATAGACCAACCTTGTAGCCGGCCGAGGCAAGTATGCTGAGCAATGTGATACATACCGAGCCTTTGCCGTTGGTTCCCGCCACATGTACAAACCGCAGATTTTTCTGGGGACGGCCCAATCCGTCCAGAAACCGGGTCATGCTCTCCAGACCCAGTTTGATCTTAAAGAACTGCAGATTGTCGAGAAATAACCATGCTTCCCGGTAGTTCAT
>JAYEJK010000174.1:8002-13780 GCA_034660535.1 Thermodesulfobacteriota bacterium
CCCGAAAAATGGGTGTCTGACCTTCATTCCCGGATAAAACGATGTTTGCCCACTGGTCTTTTTAACGGCCTCGGATCTGTTCTCTTGAAGAACGGTTTTTTTTCGTGGAAAAGCGGGGCTCCCGTAAGAGCGAACGCCTGGGGAATTCACAAGGCCTGGAGGTATTTCGCTTAAGAAAGGGGAGATTGTATTGTTCGCGGCGCTGAAATCAGCGGATATCACTTCCCTGGGATATGTAAAGAAAAGGCGGTGTTTTGCCCTGGTCGCGGCAACGTACATCAGGCGTCTTTCCTCTTCCAGTTGATCTGAAAGAAATGCATGGACAGAGGGGAATTTACCCTCTGCCAGGTGAATAACAAACACGGTGTCCCATTCAAGGCCTTTGGCCGAATGAATTGTCGAGAGCACGAGCCTGTCAGTGGAATTGGAATGCGGGTCCCCGGGGTTCCCGATGTTTTCAGGCGGATCAAGTGTTGTATCGTCAATAAATGACTGGAGATCATGGTAACCGGCCAGTATTATCCTGAGCTGTTCAAGGTCGCGGCTTCGGCGCGGATAATCGTCGTGAAATATTTTTTTGAATATCGGGTCATAGTATTTCATTACCCTGTCGAACAGGGCCGTGGGCGCGATTTCCGGTTCTCGGAGGGAAAGGAGCATCTTTGCCAGGTTGTCAAGGTCCTGTTTCCAACTCTTGCCCGCGGGATAGTTTAAAAGCGCGTCAAACGGATCATCGGCGGTCTTGATATTCCGAAGGACTTTTTCGGCTGTCTTGGGTCCTACCTTGTCCAGCATGAGCAGGACCCGGTTCCAGGAAATATTGTCCCCATGGTTGGTTAGAACCCTTAAAAAAGAGAGAACATCCTTTATGTGTGCCGATTCCGTCAGTTTCATCCCGCCCCGTTTTTCAAAGCTGATTTGATTATTTGCAAGCTCCATCTCAAGTTTGTACGAATGGAACCCGGATCGGAAAAGGACCGCGATCTCAGTGATCGGGATTCCCTCATTTACCAGATCTTCTATCTTTCCAATGACGTATCGGGCCTGCGTTGTTTCATTGGAAGCCGAATAAATTGTGGGTTTTATCCCGCCTTCTATACGGCTGAACAGTTTTTTCGTATATTTTTCAGATGCGTTTTCGATGATCGAATTGGTCACAGTGAGAATTGCCTGGCTGGAACGGTAATTTTCTTCCAGTTTGATTAGTTTCACATCCGGAAAGATCCTCGGGAAGTCCATGATGTTACGGAAATCAGCCCCTCGAAAACTGTATATGGACTGTGAGTCATCCCCCACGACCATAACGTTGTTAAGCGGGGCCGCGGTAAGCCGGATGATGTCGGCCTGGATCAGGTTGGTGTCCTGGTATTCATCCACCATGATGTGGGTAAATCTGTTAGAAACGGCATCCCTGACCTCCGGAATTTCCGCAAGAAGCCGCTGCCAGTTCACGAGCAGGTCGTCATAATCCATGAGTGCGTGTTCCAGCTTGTATTTTTTGTAATGTTTTCTGATAAGATGTAGATCGTCCAGGTAATGAATCAAATGGGAATACCGCCTGTCAAGGAGTTCGTCAATCGGCAGGGACTTATTGACTGATTTGCTGAAGATGTCCATGATGACCCGTTTGGAAGGAAAACGCTTGCCAGCACGGGACAGGTTCAAAGATGATTTTAAGAGATTTATAATACCTTCAGCATCCGGGCGGTCAAGGATCGTGAAATTTCGTTCAAACCCTAGATGATGTCCGAACCGCCTGAGAAGCATGTTGGCTGTTGCATGGAAAGTGCCGCCCGCCACTCTGTGGCATGATTCATCCATCAAGAGGCTTGCCCTGTGGATCATTTCCTGGGCCGCTTTTCTGGTGAAAGTGAGGAGCAGGATGTTCTCGGGCGGAATTCCAGTCTGCACGAGATGAGCCGTTCGGTGAACCAGTGTACGGGTCTTGCCTGTTCCGGCGCCGGCAATGACCAGAATCGGGCCTTTTATGGAGGTGACGGCCTCGTACTGGGAGGGATTTAATTCCCCTCGGCAGTCGTCCGCCTTCTTTTTTCGGTCTAGGGAGGGAGAATCTGGAAAGAGTGACTGTTGCATGGTTGGCTATGATGAATGGTGAATGATGAATGGTGAATGATGAATGATGAATTACGAATTAAATACATCCAATTAATTCGTAATTCCTAATTCGTAATTACAAAAGATCCGGCAGCTTGTCAAAGTACCTGCCTACATCCTCCGGTTTATGCGCATCAGAGCCTGCGGCCAGCGGGATGCCTAATTTTACTGCCTCCTTTAGCAATGACACGGCCGGGAAAGGCTCGTTTCGCAGTTTAAAGCCCGATGTGTTTACCTCGAGGGCCATTTTTTCTCTTTTCACGCTCAAAAGCAGGTCTCTTATCATTTTGTTGTGTTCGTCGGTAAGTTGGAGTGGACCAGGGTAATGGCGGAGCACTGCATCGAGATGACAGAGCACTGTTCCGGGCAGGAGTTCTATTGCCTCGTTCAGGCCCTGGTAATATGTGGAGATTACCTTATCTATTCCAATTCGCTCCAGAGCATCCAGGTTTGTTTTCCTCCTGCTTACCATGTTAAGATGTTGACCGTCGTCGGCCTGGAGAAAATGATAGGAAATCCCGATCCTGTCCCATTCGTAACAGTCCAGGAATTCTATTATTTCCCGTACACATTTCGGGTTGTATCCTACTTCCACTCCCAGGCCGATCTCGATCACACCTGAATATCTTTCCTTGAGACTTTCACCTTCTTTAAAAAAAAGCCTGAAATCATTTTTCGAGACCCAGGTAGATTCGAAATAATTAATCCCGGTCTCGCAGTGTTCCAGAAACACGATTTTATCGAGTCCCCGCTCAACAGCCGCCCGGACATATTCATCCATTTCGCCCACTGCGTGGTTGCAGTAACGTGTGTGCACATGTCCGTCTGTTTTAATGTTTATCATTTTTTCCTCATCCTGAGAAATCCGAAAAATGCGCCGCACACTCCTCCCAGGATATGGGCAAATTGGGAAACGTTGTCATCGGAAAAGGCGACAATCACTTCACTGCCAAGGTAGAGTACGGCAATCAGAATAAATGTAAGAGGCAGTTCTCCTGCCTTGAAATTTGCAAAAGAGGCAAGAAGGATCAGCATGAACACAATCCCGCTTGCGCCCATCAGCCCGGCATGGAAAAAGAGAGAGTTCAGTATGCCGGTTACAAGCGCGGTATAAAAAAACATTTCAAGAAGCGCTCCGGACCCGTATTTTTCTTCAAGAAGCGGCCCGATGAGCAGGATAATGGAGAGGTTGCCGGCAAGGTGTTTCCAGTCAGCATGACCTGCTACGTGTGAGATAAGCCTAAAATAGCAAAGCAGGTCTGAAAAACTGAATCCGGGATAGGTTACAAAGAGAAATTCCGTGCTGTTTCCCCTGGTAAAACTGCTTGCCGCCATTGCACAGATGCAGACAAGAGAGAATGTCAGGATTATCGGCGAATTGTAGCGGATTTTAATCATAACACAGCTTTGATGGACTCGCAAAAAGTGACTAAACGGGCAACTGTCGGAGAGAATCTTTGTACTATCTGAAATGATTAACGTCAAGGACTTGTAGCGTTATGGCAGGATTTTTAATGAAAAGCAAATTACGTGCCACAACCTTTATTTTTTACATTCCAAGAGCGTAACCGATCACTGGGTAGCAAAAGCCCTTCCGGATCGCAAACCCCTTGCCCTGTAAGCCTTCACAGGTGCTGTAGCTGTGCGTGATCAGGGCAATCAGCTTATAGCCCACCTATGCTGATTGCCCTGATCGCGTGCAGATGCGGCGCCTGTGAACGCTTACCCATGATCTCGGCTAGAGTATTGCAGAAGATGATCCGCCTGGCAGGCCAGGGGATTTTTGAAAGCGGCTGCATCCTTGGTGGAGCCGTTGTCTCTGCCCGGTAGAACCAGTAACCGTTCTCAACCTCCATGACCGGACTCAGTTCTCCTGGTTTCAGCCCGGCAAGAGTGATATCGATCCGGTTTGCCGGTGAAAGGTAGCGACGGCCTAATCTGCCGCCAAAGTTTTTTGATCCGCCCTGGGACATCTTTCGGGCCACGTATTCGAAGTCTGCGCCGCGTATTACCTGCTTTTTGGCTTCTTCGCATATCTCCTTCTGTTCATCGCGTTTTTCAAGAGTGTCGAGGTCGTGAACGAAACGGAATATCCCCTGCAATTCAACCCAGCCCGGGCAGAGATGGCGTGCGGATCGGAGTCTGTTCAGGGTATTGGGGATGGATATCTTTTGTGCGGAATTGAATTCATTCCACCGTATTTCAACGATTCCGGCATAGTCGGCGATGGTCACGCCTGCCGGCAGACGGCATCCCAATGCCTTTTTGACAATCTCCTGAAAGCGTTTGAGTCCAATTATATTATCAGTTGTTTCCGCGGATGACAAAGCCGGGACCGGCATGAGAATATTCGTTTTTTCCAGGCGATTCATACGTGTGAAGGCACGGCTTGGAGTATATTCCCGGACAGCCCGGACGTACGGTTTGTATCCGGAAGGTTTCATCAGCAGATGACCCAGGTCAAAGAGGCAGATTTTATGATAGCCGAGACTCCTTGCCAGGACGGCCTCTTGTCTTATTTTTTCCGGTTCTTTGATGTAGGCGCCGAGTCCGGCCCATGCCTGGATTGAGGGCTTGAGAAGGGCGGCTACGTTCTCAAGTTGTCTGCCTACCCGTTCCGGTTCCCCGAAATAGGCCATTGGGAACAGGGCGTCGACCAGTCCATTTTCCGTCCAATAGAGCCAATCCTGACCTTTTTCAACAAAGGCGGGGCCGAAATCGGGAAAAATTGCAGCCGAAAGAGCGACGTTTCGGCCGGATTGGCAAATGGCTTTTCTGACATCCCTGACCAGGGCCGTTATCCGGGATGATCGGAGATCGGCCCAGAGCAGGGCTGCTGTTGTAAGCACTTGCTCAGCCGGGTCCATGTCGCCGGAAAGCCAGCCGTCAAGGTCAGCCATTACCGATCCATCAGGTATCCAGCGTGGATCAAACCCCCAGGTCTTCTGGAATTTTCTTCCCAGCTTGCCTCCATGGCCATATGCCGGACCGGGATAGCGCACAAAATCAAGATGTATCCCGGCCAGATCATATTGATCAAGCAGTTCCTTTACAATAGATGCAAAACGGCGTCGATATCCTGATGAGGCCGGGTCTGCGTAAATGCCCTCGATCCAGCCGACCGCTCTGTCAAATTCGGAATAGTCCGATACTTTACGGCCATCAACGTCACGGAGGATCCAACTGCGTCCGGCCCCGGCTGCGTGGGTCGGATCAGCAGGCGGATCATTTCCTGTCCAGAGGTAGTAGACATTTAGCCATGCATGTACCGGTATTGATCCGCATGCCTTAAGGACCGATGCCAGTGGATCGAAATCAGGAGGATCGTCCACTAAGCTTTCAGCCCTTGGAGCAATGCGGCTCTTGTAATACGCATCGGCACGCCCCCTGACCTGGACTAAAAGGGCGTCAAAACCTGCGGATTTTGCCGCATTGCATGTCCTTTCGATCTCCGCGGGAGTGTCAATGTCAAATCGAATGATCCAGGATGCCACGTCAGCTTGCAGGTCCTGGTCTGTAAAAAGGAGGAATATACAGAACATACAAGCATGCAGGGTGCGGCTTTTTATTTTTCGCGTGAGCATATTTTTCGTCATTTTGTTCACCTACCTTCATTCAAACAACTTAGCCACTTAGGGTCTGGAAAGAAATAACTTGGATTTT
>JAYEJK010000175.1:0-13674 GCA_034660535.1 Thermodesulfobacteriota bacterium
TTGATATTCACGAAACCGCAAGCGTAGCAGGGCTACGGTGAGGATTTCGGGGATGTCAAACCGGCTAAAGGTGTGATACAGTTCGGAAACGGAAAATCCAAGTTATTTCTTTCCAGACCCTAAATATGCTCCATCACCGGCATAACGGTAAGGGGATAAGCGTTGCTTGGTTGCCTTGACCGCGAGGTTGGTTATGGTAAAACACTAAGATAAAATTGACTATAATTGGAATTTCCAGGCTGTCAAGCGGTAAACCGTCAACGATATCTCCTATCTATGTTTAGTGCCTTAGTGGTAATTTTCTTGTTTTTTGTGGCAGAAAAACTCCGAAGTTATATGTGACGCCTGTGGTGCCACATGTTTTAAGGCACTTATACCCCTCAGGGGGGTACTGAAAATAGTCCAGGACCTTTAAAAATTTCCAGTTTATCTGGGTTAGAAATTTACGAGATAATGTTCAGCAGACTGAAGCGCAACCGCAGCCTCTCCCACCGCATTTACTATCTGCCTTACGGTCTTGCTTCTGATGTCGCCTGCAGCCATAACACCAGGGATATTTGTCCGCATTTCGTCGTCAGTCACGACGAATCCGTTCTTTGTCTCAAGTTGGTCTATGGGCAGCATTTCATTATTGGGCCGAATTCCAACCAGCACAAAGACACCTTGAACAGGCAGAGCCGTTTCCTCCCCTTTCTTATTTTTTACATGCACGGATGTTACTTCCTTGTCCCCTTTGATGCTGGTGACGACCGAATCCAGGACAAAATCGATCCGGTCGTTTGCAAAGGCGCGTTCCTGCAGAATCTTTACGGCCCTGAGATGGTCGCGTCTATGGATGACAGTGACCTTTCCGGCGAATTTAGTGAGATGAATCGCCTCCTGTATTGCGGTATTACCTCCACCAACCACGGCAATATCGAGACCGCGATAAAAAGGGCCGTCACATGTGGCGCAATACGAAACGCCTTTTCCGATAAGTTCGACCTCTCCGGGAACATTCAGCCGGTTCGGCCCGGCGCCTGTGGCAATAATCAAGGTCTGCGATGTCAGAACAGTGCCGTCGTCCATGTTGATTTTTTTCAGCGGACCGGCAAAATCCATTGATGAAACGGTTGCTCCAAGTTTTATATCAATATCAGCAAGGGCTTCCTGACCGGTGATTTTTTCTATCAGGTCGAATCCGGAAATACCTTCAGGGAATCCCGGATAGTTTTCGATCCGGTCCGTAATGAGTACCTGCCCTCCAAGCGCTCCTTTTTCAAGCAGCGCCGTCTTGATCTTGGCCCGGCCTGCATAAAGTCCCGCGGTCAGTCCGGCCGGACCTCCTCCCATTATAATCAATTGATAATCAGCATCACTCATAAAAACACCTCCTCATAATTATTTCATGAGCGTGACCAGCGTTGCGCCCCAGCCGCCCGCATTTTCAGGAGCGGTTTTGAATGAGACTACTTCCGGGATTCTTCCCAGAATTGCATGCACGGTACGCCGCATGGTCCCTGTGCCTTTTCCGTGGATAATCCTGACCTCAAGTATCCCCTTTGCCAGGCAGAGATCAAGGTAATCCGGAACCAGGTACTTCACCTCCCCTGGTTGGAATGTGTGCAGGTCCAGGACTCCGTCTATTTTCAGCTCAACAGGCTCGAATTCGTCCACGTCTCAGTCGGAAGGGTGAAGGGTGATCATACGGTTCGGTTTACCAGTTCGGCAGGCGGGTAGTCCATCATGGGAATGTCAAGGGTTTTGCCTTTTTTGACGAATCTCACGAAATTTATACGCGTGCCGCGGCAGCCTGAAATAGGGTCAAGCCCACTGCGCGTCATGATAAAGGTGTCGGAAACGCCTTTTAGAAAACCTGTGTTCAAGTACGGCGATCTGGAACCGAAACCGTGCGCCATGTAAACGCAGTCCACACGTATGCCCGGTGTCACCTTAATTTTTACTGGTTGAACGGACCTGAAGCCGTCCTGGTTTTCCAGAAACAACTCGTCTCCATCCACTATTCTCATCCGTCCCGCCACTCTGTCGTTGAGCCACAATTCGTTTTCATTTATTTCGTGATTGAGCCACTTGTTATTCATTGTACTCGTTAAAGTATGCACGGGCGAGCGGCCGTAGATCAACCTCGTATAGCCTGGGGGCGGGAGATGCACGGGTGTAAAATCAGGAAGCGGCGGAAGTCCGTTTGCTTCAAGGGTCCTGGAAAAAAACTCAGTCCTGCCGCTTGGAGTCGGAAAAATGGTTTTTGATGGCTTTATGAAATCCATGGCAGGCGGAATCTCATATTCAGGAGTCAGGGCAGGTGATGACCTCGGCATCTCCATCCGTCCGAATTTATCCCTCGGCGGAATGGCGCCTGGAACAGCAGTCAGGGATTGCCGAGGTTCGACTAAAAGTTTCTCAACTGTTGGTGTTCTAAACGGCTTTGCAGGAAAAACGGCCACACCACCCATTTTGAAAAGGTTATCTACAGAGAGATCCAGTGCCATAAGTTCGTTTCCAAGCCGTTCGATTACGTTTTTGAATTGAAATCCTTTGCCTTTTCCCAGCCGTGAACTCAACTGTTTAACGATCCAGTACGGATCTTTTGCCTCATAGCGTGGGGGAATCACCGGATAACGTATGGCTGCCGAGACCGGATCTGAATCAGTCCATGTCTCGATGATGTCCGACCTTTCAAGGAACGTGGCCTCGGGCAGGATGATATCTGCAAAAAGCGCGGGTTCCGCAGGCAGCACGTCGCATGCGAATACGAATTCCGCCTTTTTGAATGCCGCGGCTGTCCGATAGGGATTAGGATATGCATGAAATGGATTTTGCCCCCAGCAGCCCAGGAGCCTGATTTCCCTGTTAAGCGTCTTTTTCATAATGGAGGAGGCTCGGACACCAGGTAGTTCCAAAATATCATCTCTCTTTTTTCCCCGGTCAGGGGAAACCATGGGCAGGGAGGTCGGAAGAAAAATTCCGCCTTTTTGTCCCCAGGCGCCTAAAAGTCCTGTCAAGATGGCTTGGGCGCGGAGCCTCTGGACATCATTTCCATACCATGCCGAGTGCCTGCCGGGATGGATGACCGTCATGGGGGCGCAGGATGCGATCAGTTCCGCGGTTTTACGGATCTTGTCAGCCGGGATGTCGGTAATTCCGGAAACCCTCTCAAGGGGATAGTCAGCCGTATGTTCCTTGAGCGGCTCGAATCCCTTAACGTTATCCGCGATATACCTCTTATCGTACAACCTCGCGCCTATGATGTAGTTAATCCATCCAAGAAGAAGCGCGGTGTCCGTTCCCGGCCTGATCATGAGATGGTGATCCGCTTTAGCGGCAATTACGGACAAACGGGGATCGACCACAATAAGCTTCACTCCCCGCGCCAGCCCGTCCATCAGGTCACGCATCTGGACCACATCGACGTTTTCTCCCAGATGGGTGCCGATCAAAACCACGCATTTTGTATTTTTCAAATCCACCCGTTCAGGTCGTCCGGGCGGTATGCCGAATGTGAGTTGGTAAGCCAGGTCGCGTCCGGCAGTGCCTTGTTCAAATGATGCGTCATTAAGATTGGTAATAGAGAGTTCTTCAAATAGTTCACGAATGTAGACTGAGGACGGGCCTTTTGAGAAAAGGGCAAGGCTTCCCGGACCATAGCGATTCAGGGTCTTTTCCATTTGTATGGAAATCGTGTCTATGGCCTCATTCCAGCTGATGCGCGTCCATTTACCTTCCCCTCTCTCACCTGTCCGTTTCAAGGGATATTTCAATCGATCTGGATCGTAGAGAAGTTTTATTGCCGCATGCGCCTTTGCACAGACCTTTGTCCCATTAAACGGCCCCTTTGGATTCCCTTCTATTTTTATCAGCCGCCCCTGCCTGACCTTGCCGATTATCATACAGCGGGAGGGACACATGTTGCAGACAGTCGGAACCTCGTAACTCTTCCGGTACTGCATCATGTTGATGTGATTTTCATTGAAATCGGACAGGGTCCCATACTGCGACAACGGCAGGGCCGCTGCGGCAAGTCCGGTCCTCTTAAGAAACGATCTTCTGGTCAGTCTACTATTCATGGCTATTCGTAAAAGAATTTAATCCTGTTCCGCAAAACGCCTATTAAGCAGTTCGGCCACATGAAGAGGTACCATGCCGCCGACATCCCCGCCGTGGCGGGCTACGTCCTTGATAATACTTGAACTGATATAGATCCACCGGAGTCCTGTCATGAGAAAGACGGTATCAACTTTTCGCATGATCTTGCGGTTCATCAGTGCAAGCTGGAATTCGTGCTCAAAGTCGGAAACCGCCCTGAGCCCCCTGATAATAGCCTTTGCGCCGTTTTGGCTGACAAAATCAACAAGCAGTCCTGATGTATGGGCTACCTTGACCCTATCTTCATCAGGACCAAAACAGTCCCGAACCATCTTGAGCCGTTCTTCAAGGGTAAAGAACTGTTTTTTATCAGGATTCCGGGCAATTACCACAATCACTCCGTCAAATATATTGAGCGCCCTCTTGATAATATCCAGATGTCCATTTGTGACCGGATCAAACGTGCCGGGATAAACGGCAATTGATTTGGAACCGGAATTGTTCTTTCCATCGTTGTTATTCATCATTCATAATTCATCATTTAAAATTAGTCACTCGATACAACGTAACCTATTACGGGGCAGCAAAAGCCTGCCGGATCGCAAACCCCTTGCCCTGTAAGCGTTCACAGGTGCCGTAGCTGTGCGCCCATAGGAAGTGCCCTTGGGGTGCGTGATCAAGGCAATCAGCCTATGCTGGTTGCCCTGATCGCGTGCAGGTAAGCGAGCTAGTGTCCATCCAGAAATGGCCCTTTTGTCCAATCTCTGCGTTATGCGAAAAAAATAATCCTCGGAATATCAACTATATGCCTCCGGTTATTTTTTTCGCATGCCTTGACCTTGAACAAAATTGCTCATTTCTGGATGGACACGAGCTAGCGAGACTCCGGATGCGGTGCCTGTGATCGCTTACGATACAACCAGAAGCCGGTGTCTCCGTAACGCCGCCGGTCGTGTAAATGCAGTATGCCGATTTTATCCGGTAGCTCCTCGCCTGAGTTGTCTTCGGCAATTACCATACACTGATTGTTGATAAACTCACCTTTTCCCAGTTCAAAAAGCACGGTATATCCCATTTTCCTGCCATAGGGCGGATCAAGGAAGATCAGGGTGAAGCCGTCCGGCGGAATAAATTTATTTAAAAAAGAAAGGCCTTTCGTCAGATCCCGTTTTACAACTGTGGAAACTTCGGAAAAGCCGCATTTTTCAATATTCCTGCTGATAAGATCAATCACACACCGGTTTTTGTCAACAAAAAGTGTTGACAATGCCCCACGGCTTAAAGCCTCAAGACCGAGAGCCCCGGTCCCGGCAAAAAGATCCAGAACCAGGGCGCCTTGAACAAACGGGCCGATTATACTGAACAGGGCCTCACGGGCACGGTCGGATGTGGGACGAATCAGTTGCCGCTTCGACTTTGTCGGCAGTGAACCCAGTCTATACCCTTTTGCCGATCCCGCAATAATTCTCAAGCAGATGCACCTATTAGAGGTTCAGGGTTCAGCCTACAAATAATCCCTGATAACAACCTCCGCGATCTGCACGGCATTAAGGGCGGCGCCTTTCAGGATATTGTCCGCCACAACCCACAGGTTAAGGCCGTTGTCTATTGTATCATCTTCCCTGATCCGGCCCACCAGTGTTTCAAAATTTCCTTCACAGTCAATGGCCATGGGGTATTCAAAATTTTCAGGGTTGTCCACGAGTTTGATTCCCGGGGCATCGGCCAGAAGTTTCCTCGCCTCATCGGCCGTGATCTTTTCTCCGGTCTCGATATTAATTGACTCGGAATGACCGAATACCACAGGGACGCGAATTGCGGTCGCGGTTACACCGATCGAGGAATCTTCAAAGATCTTGTGGGTTTCATGGACCATTTTCATCTCTTCCTTGGTATAGCCGGTGGGCAGAAAAGAATCAATGTGCGGAAGGCAGTTGAACGCGATCTGGTGCGGATAGACCTCAGCCACCATCGGCTTGTTCTCCGCATAGGCCCTGACCTGTTCCTTCAACTCAGCAATTGCCTGGGCGCCGGTACCTGAAACCGCCTGATAGGTGGAAACAACAATACGCTTTATTCCGGCTTTGTCATAGATCGGTTTCAGGGCCACCAGCATCTGGATGGTGGAACAGTTGGGGTTTGCAATGATCCCCCGTTTCTTGTATCGTGCAATGGCGTGGGCGTTGACCTCGGGCACGACCAGCGGGATGTCCGGTTCCATCCGGAATCCGCTGGAGTTGTCCACGACCACGGCCCCTGCCTCTGCGGCCGCCGGGGCAAATTCCAGGGAACGGGCCGCGCCTGCGGAAAAGAGGGCTACGTCAATGTCGGAAAAGGAATCCTTGGTCAACAACTGAACCGGGAGTTCCTCTCCCTTGAATTTGAGAGTCTTGCCCACCGACCTGTGCGAGGCCAGAAGCCGCAGTTCCCGAATCGGAAAATCGCGTCTTGCAAGTACATCCAGCATTGCACCACCAACTGCTCCCGTGGCGCCTGCAACGGCAACATTGAATTTTCT
Organism: Thermodesulfobacteriota bacterium; assembly: GCA_034660535.1. Classification (GTDB taxonomy): domain Bacteria; phylum Desulfobacterota; class Desulfobulbia; order Desulfobulbales; family DAOVYS01; genus DAOVYS01. The sequence continues at coordinate 6,602 of JAYEJK010000175.1, forward strand.
CTCGGATTGCCCCATAGCGTTATTCCTCAACAATCAGCAATTGATTATTGGTGGCTACCCAGCCTTCGGCCTTCAACCTTCAACCTTCAGCCTTCAACCTAAACCACCTATACAGCCCCTGCTACCAGGTCTCCTACTTCCTTGGTGGTGTAGCCCATTTTCCCTGCAGACATACTCTTAAGTTTTTCCGCAACCACCTGCCTGATGGCGCTTTCCATGGCCGCCGCGGCCTCTGTTTCGCCAAGATGGTCCATCATCATCTGGGCTGCGCCGATTGCGGCCATCGGGTTAATCACGTTCAAGCCAGTGTACTTTGGAGCTGACCCGCCGATAGGTTCGAACATGCTGACACCTTCCGGATTGATATTGCCGCCCGCGGCAATTCCCATCCCACCCTGAATCATGGCGCCAAGGTCGGTGATGATGTCGCCGAACATATTGTCAGTCACTATCACGTCAAACCATTCCGGATTTTTGACCATCCACATGCATGTTGCATCCACGTGGGCGTAATCGGTTTTTATGTCCGTATATTCCTCAGCAACTTCGTAAAAGACTCTTTCCCAGAGGTCAAAGGCAAATGTGAGGACGTTTGTCTTGCCGCACAGTGTCACCTGTTTTCTTTTGTTTCTCTTGCGCGCATATTCAAATGCAAAGCGGATGCACCGCTCCACCCCCTTTCTCGTGTTGATGGATTCCTGTACCGCAACCTCGTCAGGCGTGCCTTTTTTTAGCACACCGCCGGCGCCGGCATACAGCCCTTCGGTATTCTCCCTGACAACGACGAAATCAATCTCTTCCGGCCCCTTGTCCTTTAAAGGTGTCTCCACATTTTCATATAGAATCACCGGCCGCAGGTTTATGTACTGATCCAGTGCGAATCGCAAATTGAGCAGGATTCCCTTTTCAAGTATCCCCGGTTTTACCTTGGGATGGCCGATGGCTCCCAGGAAAATGGCGTCATTTTTTGAAAGTTCGCTTACCGCGTCGTCCGGAAGCACGTTGCCCGTACGAATATACCGCTCTCCACCGTAATCGAATTCAGTCAATTCAAGATTAAAGTCAAACTTGGAAGCTGCCGATTCAAGGACTTTCACGCCTTCCTCAACCACCTCCGGGCCAGTGCCGTCACCCGGCATTACTGCAATTTTGTACGTCTTTCCCATTACTTCCGTTCCCTACCTCTTCGCCCTTCGGGCGAGCTGTTTAGCTGTTGAGCTGTTGAGCTGTTTAGCTGTTTAGCTGTTTAGCTGTTTAGCTGTTTAGCTGTTTAGCTGTTAAGTAAAAGCTACGAATCATTATCGCCGCTTAATCGTTCACATTTTAGGAAGGCTAGTCGGTTTAAGGCATTCAGATATGCCTTGGCCGCTGCAGTGATGATATCCGGATCAGCGCCCCGACCGATTACTACTTTGCCCTTATCTTCAAGTCTTACAAGAACCTCTCCCTGTGCATCAGTACCGCCTGTAATGGAACTGACCGCAAAATATAGGAGTTTGCTGCTTGTATCGGTCAGATCGGCAATGGCACGGAATGAGGCATCAATAGCGCCTACACCGGTGAAGGCCCTTTCTTTTTCTTTGCCGTCAACAAGGATTCGAACCGATGCCGTGGGTATTGTCTTGCTGCCGCTCATTGCCCCGAGAGACAAAAGTTTAAATGTCTCAGGCGCCTTCAGCGCCTCATCCATTACAATGGCTTCAAGGTCTTCGTCAAACATCTCCTTTTTGACGTCAGCCAGTTCCTTGAACCGGGTAAAGACCCTGTTTAATTCGTCATTATCAAGGTTGTAGCCAAGAATTCTGATTTTGTCCTGCAGCGCATGCCTGCCCGAGTGTTTACCGAGCACGATATTGTCCTCTGAAAGGCCGATATCGCCCGGATTCATAATTTCGTAGGTGGTACGCTCTTTGAGCACGCCGTCCTGATGCACACCTGCTTCGTGCAGGAATGCATTGGCGCCCACAATGGCCTTATTCGGCTGTACGGACATTCCGGTGATCGTACTTACAAGCCGGCTTGCGGTATGTATCTGTTCCGTAACCACTTCCGTGTGCACATCCATGAGATCCGCCCGTGTGCGGACAGCCATTACAAATTCTTCCATAGCCGTGTTCCCGGCCCGTTCACCGATTCCGTTGATAGTGCATTCTACCTGTCTTGCGCCGGCCTTTACAGCAGCCAGTGAATTGGCCACGGCAAGTCCAAGGTCATTGTGACAGTGAACACTTAAGATTGCCTTGTCAATATTTGCAATGTTTTCCACGAGATACTTAATATGGGCAGCATGCTCCTCAGGCATGGCATACCCGGTCGTATCAGGAAAATTAACAGTTGTAGCGCCCGCATCAATTACCGCTTCAAAGACCTTGCATACAAAATCAAGATCACTCCTTGTGGCGTCTTCAGCGGAAAATTCGACGTTTGACGTATATTTTGCAGCATGTTTAATAGACGCAACAGCCAGTTCAAGTACCTGGTCCCGGTTCTTTTTAAGCTTGTATTTCAAGTGAATATCAGAGGTTGCAAGAAAGGCATGAATCCTGGGATCCTCACCATTTTTCAGTGCATCCCACGCCACATCGATATCTTTCCTGTTACAGCGGCACAGCCCTGCGACGCGAACGTCCCTGATATGGTCCGCTATATTTTTCACACACTCGAAATCGCCTTTTGAGGCTATGGGAAAACCCGCCTCAATCACGTCCACGCGCAGTTTGACGAGCTGCTGGGCCAGACGGAACTTCTCCTGCATGTTCATACTCACGCCAGGTGACTGCTCGCCATCGCGCAAAGTGGTGTCAAATATTGTTATCTTGTCTCCACTCATCGTCGTTTCCCCCTTCAGTGATTGAATCTCTCTTCCTTGTCCTTGATTTTTTCACCGCGTTTTTTAAGCAGTCCGGTAATCCGGCTGACCGGGCCGGATGAGACATAGATCACACCTACAATGAACAGAGTCACCTGCGGTTCGGTTGCAACAACCATTATCACAAGCACCATCGCCACCAGTGCCTGAAAGGTCTTTGCCTTTGTGGTCTCAGGATGTTTGAAACTGAGATAACGGCACGAACTAACCATCAGATACGAGAGCACGTAAACCAGAATCAACATTGCCACATCCTTGACAGAGTCCTTAATCTCAAGGAACAGACAGAAAAGAATCGAAGTGGCTATCATGCCTGCCGCAGCCGGACAGGGAAGACCCACAAAGGTCTTTCCGGAACCACTTGAGGCTTGAGTGTTAAACCTGGCAAGCCTGAGGGACGTTGTTGCCACATAGAGAAAGGCGGCAAGCCATCCATAACGCCCATAGGGCTGAAGAGTCCACTGGTATGCCAGCAATGCGGGGGCCACACCAAAGCTGACCAGGTCGCACAAGGAATCGTATTCCATGCCGAAATGACTGGTCGTCCTTGTTATTCGGGCCACCCTGCCATCCATTCCATCAAAGATGCCGGCAATGATTATTGCCACCGCTGAATGGAAAAAACGGCCGTTTACAGCAGATATAATCGCATAAAACCCACTGAACAGACTGGCAGTGGTGAGCAGTTGAGGAAGAAGGTATATCTTGCCTTTGGCAGGATCATTACTCCCACGGGAATTTAATTTGTCCTTCATCATGTTCTCTTTCTCTGGATTGGTTCAGGGATTCCGGGGTTCCGGGTTCGCGGAGAGATAACCAAGTACTGTCTCGCCGCCTTTGACCGTTTGGCCTTTTTTGACCTCAAGCCGGACCGACAGAGGAAGGTAAAGGTCAACCCGTGAACCGAAACGAATCATACCGAACCGCTCGCCCCTTAAAAATTCATCGTTCCGCACAGCCCGGCAGACGATTCGCCGGGCGATCAGTCCCGCCACCTGAACAACCGCCATCCTCCGGTCGTTATTTGTTGTCAATATGACGGCACAATACTCGTTTTCCAGGGCGCTTCGTTTTGTGTTTGCCGAAAAAAAACGGCCTGGAGAATACAATACCTTTAAGACTTTTCCGGGAAACGGAATGCGGTTTACATGAACATTGAACAAATTCATGAAAATACTCACCTTGATGACCTGTTCGTTAACAAATCTGTCATCAAAGACCTTTTCAATAAGAATAATCTTTCCGTCAGCCGGAGCCACAAGGACATCTTCTTCTTCCGGGGAAATTCTTTGCGGATCTCTGAAAAAATAAAGGGTGAAAGTCGTAAGTAAAAAGGCCGCCAAGGTCAGCTCGTCATACTGCAGTATGGCCGCCACAACTGTTGAAAAGGCGGTAAATATGATGAACGGATAGCCTTCCAGAGCCACCGGGACTCGAGGTCTTTTCATTTTAGCAGTTATGGTTCAAGGGTTCAAAGATTTAAATGTTCAACTAATTTTGCTTTGCTCTGGCAATTGCAATGGTTCCCGTCCTGACTATCTCCTGAATGCCTATCGGCCTCAGGATGTCAATCGCGGCCTGAAGTTTGTCTGCGGACCCTGTTACTTCCAGGGCATAGCTTTTGGAGCTGATGTCAACAACTTTACCCCTGAAGATATCCACGACTCGAAGCACTTCGGCCCTGGTATTGGCCTCGGCCTTGACCCGTATGATCGCCATTTCACGCTCTACATAATTGACCTCGCTCATGTCCGAGACCTTGATCACGTCAATCAGTTTGTGGAGTTGTTTGGTGATCTGTTCGATAATACTGCTATCTCCCCTTGTTACTAGAATCATGCAGGAGATGCTCGGTTCAAGCGTCTCGTTTACAGACAGACTTTCGATATTGAAACCGCGACCGCTGAAAAGACCTGTGACCCTTGAAAGGACGCCCGGTTTGTTTTGCAATAGGACAGATATGGTGTGTTTCATGAAAATCGCCTCATATTTTACTTTAAATTAGATAATTGTTATAGCGTCGTAACAAATCCCATTTTACTGCGTGTAACCGATCACGGGGCAGCAAAAGCCTGCCGGATCGCAACCCCCTTGCCCTGTAAGCATTCACAGGTGCCGTAGCTGTAGCGCCCATAGGAAGTGCCCTTGGGGTGCGTGATCAGGGGCAATCAGCTATAGCCCACCTATGCTGGTTGTCCTGATCGCGTACAGGTAAGCGAGCTAGCGAGACTCCGGATGCGGTGCCTGTGATCGCTTACTACTGCGTTGCAGCATCTCAGGCCAGGAGCATTTCAGTTGTGGCCTTGCCGGCCGGCACCATTGGGTATACGCCTTCTTCTCTAGCGATCACAAAATCCATGATCACGATATTGTCGGTAGCCAGCGCCTTTTTGATTACAGGCGCCACTTCCTCGGGTTTGGTAGCCCGCAGCCCGACAGCGCCATAGGCCTCTGCCAGGGCGACAAAATCCGGAGCCACTTCTATATTGGTGCCCGAATACCTCTTGTCATAAAACAGTTCCTGCCATTGGCGCACCATACCAAGGAAACCGTTGTTTAAAATGGCGATTTTTACAGGGCAGTTGTGCTGTCTTGCGGTAGCAAGCTCCTGGATGTTCATCTGGATACTTCCATCCCCGGCAATATCGATGACCGTCCGGTCAGGGGCAGCCATCTGGGCGCCGATTGCTGCGGGAAAACCATACCCCATCACGCCGAGTCCGCCGGACGTCATAAAGGCCCGCGGGTGGTTGAACTTGTAAAACTGCGCGGCCCACATCTGGTTCTGCCCTACTTCCGTTGTGATGATCGCCTCGCCCTTTGTAAGCTCGTGCAGCTTTTGCACAACAAACTGGGGCTTGATGACTCCCTTCACCTTCTTATAGGTCAACGGGTGTTTCTTTTCCCATTCCTTGATCTGTTTCAGCCAGGGCTCGATCTTCTTTTCCTGGGTTGACTTATTAAAATCGCCGTTCCTGTCAAACCAGGTGTTCATTCCAGTCAATGCGTGCTTGCAGTCGGCCACTATCGGAATATCAACAGACACGTTTTTACTGATGGAAGTCGGATCAATATCAATGTGAATGATCTTGGCGTGCGGTGCAAAGGCGTCGAGTCTTCCTGTGATCCTGTCGTCAAATCTGGCCCCGATCGCGACTATCAGGTCACTCTCCTTCATGGCCATATTGGAACAGTATGTGCCGTGCATGCCCAGCATGCCCATGGACAGGGGGTGCGTTCCGGGAAATCCGCCAAGCCCCATAAGGGTCATGGTCACGGGGATGGACAACTTGATTGCAAGTTCAGTCAGTTCCTCATTTGCATTGGAAGAAATCACTCCTCCGCCGGCATATATTACAGGCTTATTGGCTTTGTGAATCGCTTTGCACGCCTTTTCAATCTGCCCCGGGTGGGGTTCATAGGTCGGCTTGTATGTCCGCATCTGAACCGGTTTTAAGGGGGGATACTTAATTTTTGCCACACTCACATCCTTTGGAAGATCGATCAGTACCGGGCCCGGACGGCCCGATTTCGCAATATAGAAGGCCTCACGGATGGTCGACACCAGTTCATCGGGATCCTTTACCAGATAGTTGTGCTTTGTGCATGGTCTGGTGATCCCGACAATGTCCACTTCCTGAAAAGCATCGTTGCCTATCAGTGCGGTAGGCACCTGGCCTGTGAAAACCACTATCGGAATAGAGTCCAGGTATGCGGATGCAATACCCGTGACCGTATTCGTGGCCCCCGGCCCCGATGTCACCAACGCACACCCAACGGTCCCCTTGACTCTGGCGTATGCATCTGCGGCATGGACAGCGGCCTGTTCATGCCGCACCAGAACATGCGTCAGGTTTTCATTTTTTAATAACTCATCGAAAATATCGATGATTACACCTCCGGGGAAACCGAAGATAACTTCCACGCCTTGTTCTTCCAGACATTTTATCATGGCTTGGGCGCCCGTGATTTTCATAGTCGTCATTCCTCTGTTTAATTTTATCCTATAAGCCACTAAATAAAAATTCCGGCTGGATGAGTGAGAATTTTACAAAAAAGCAACACATCCTCAAACCGGAATCAATATGTAAAAAAATTATCTATAAATAGACCCACGATATTTGTCAACCATGTTTAGTGCCTTGGAAAATATTTTCTGCGCGTTTCCGGCAAAAAATATTTTTGTGAAGGTACTTATACCCCT
>JAYEJK010000176.1:0-3568 GCA_034660535.1 Thermodesulfobacteriota bacterium
TGATTCGAGTCATGCGCATTTATGAAATCGCCTGGTCACCGAGCCAAAAAGGAGACACGGACAAACAAGTTTGTCCATGCCACCCATCACCCATCGCCTCCCCCAAATCCGTTATAATCAGGAATTATGAATGATGAATGATGAAAGGGGAGTGGTGAAATTGTTTGGAGTTATAATTGGTTAGGGCTTATTGTTAAGGGGTGGCTTTAGGTTTTTAATTAAGAATCGGGGGAGGTTATGATCGCTGTTCAACCTGTGCTTCTGGCTATACTTGACGGATGGGGTGTTGCCGGCCCGTCGGAGACAAATGCGGTTTATGTTGCAAAAACGCCGAACATGGATTTCTGGACCACAAAATATCCTTTTACTACACTTATCGCTCACAACGGCGAGGTTGGTCTGCCCGAGGGCCAGATGGGAAATTCCGAGGTAGGCCACTTAAACATCGGCGCGGGCCGAATAGTTTATCAGGATTTCACCAGGATAAACCGTGATATTGAGACCGGCGCTTTCTATTCCAACAAGGTGCTTGTCAAGGCCATGCAGGGAGTCAAGGAAAAGGGAGGGGCGCTGCATTTACTGGGGCTTGTGTCCGACGGCGGAGTTCACAGTCATCTGGAACATCTCTATGCGCTCGTGCGAATGGCCGTAGAAACAGGTCTTAAAGACGTATTTGTTCATTCATTCATGGACGGCCGGGATACGCCTCCAAAGAGCGGTTTGGAATACGTGCGTCAACTGAATGATTTTTTGACTGAAACCGGAGCAGGAGAGATTGCAACAATAATCGGCCGGTACTACGTGATGGACAGGGACAACCGCTGGGACCGTGTTCATATCGCGTGGCAGGCGCTGATTGAGGGGAAGGGGCATTATGCGGATGATCCGGTAAAAGCGGTTCAGGATGCCTACGAGCGCGGAGAGACTGACGAGTTTATCAAACCTGTTGTCCTGACGGATGAATCCGGCAAACCAAAAGGTACGATTTCCGACGGCGATACTCTTCTGTTTTTCAACTTCCGTGCAGATCGGGTCAGGGAATTGACCCATGCCCTGACAGATGAGGTCTTTGACGCTTTTGAATATGAAAAAAGACCTGCCCTGGCTGAATGCGTTACATTTACGTCCTATGATGCCCATTTTGATCTGCCGGTCGTATTTCCTCATGTGGCCCTTGAACGCATTTTAGGAGAGGAGATCAGCAGGCAGGGGCTCCGTCAGCTTCGGATTGCAGAGACTGAAAAATATGCCCATGTCACTTATTTTTTTAACGGCGGACGAGAAGAGCCTTACGAACTTGAAGATCGAGCACTGATTCCCTCTCCAAAAGAGGTGGCCACTTATGATTTAAAGCCTGAAATGAGCGCGTTTAAAGTTACGGAGGAACTGCTTCGTCGTTTAAAAAACAGTGAATACAGTAATGTAATCTTAAATTTTGCAAATGGCGACATGGTCGGACATACGGGTGTGCTGGATGCGGCAGTGCGTGCATGTGAAACAGTGGATACGTGCATAGGAAGGATAGTGGAACAATTTACGGCAATGGGCGGTATAGTTCTTATTACAGCGGATCACGGAAATGCTGAAGTCATGTATAATCCCGAAATCGACGGCCCCCATACGGCCCATACGCTGAATCCGGTCCCGTTTATTTTGATAAGCGACAAGCATATCGGGTGCAGTTTAAGAAAAGACGGGGCATTAAAGGACATTGCGCCGACTATTCTAAGCCTTCAGTCCATTCCGATTCCCGATGAAATGGAAGGGAAAAGCCTTATTAACCACTGAAAAGAACAAGATATGAAATACATCAGCACAAGGGGCGGGATCGCCCCTATTCCATTTACTGAAGCAGTAATGATGGGGCTGGCGACAGACGGAGGATTGCTGCTTCCTGAATCACTGCCCATAGTAGATAATGGTACGATTGAATCCTGGAAGGAGTTGAATTATCAAGATCTGGCATTCCAAGTCCTGTCCTTGTTTGTCGGCGATATACCTTCTCGGGATCTCAAGTCTCTTATCAGCCGATCCTATTCCACGTTTACCGACCCGAGGATTACACCGGTGGTTCGGTATGGAGATATCCATATCCTGGAACTTTTTTACGGACCGACCCTGGCATTCAAAGACGTTGCGCTCCAATTTCTGGGAAATGTGTTTGAGTATCTTTTGAAAAAAAGTCACGCAAAGATGAACATTCTCGGAGCAACGTCCGGGGACACCGGAAGCGCGGCCATTTACGGGGTCCGTGGAAAAGAGAGAATCAACATTTTTATTCTGCACCCGCATAAACGTGTCAGCCGGGTCCAGGAGCTTCAAATGACATCGGTAACAGACCCGAATGTGTTCAATATTGCTATTAAAGGCACGTTTGACCACGGTCAGGCCATTGTAAAGACCATTTTCAGCGATATCCCATTTAAAAACGAGCATCAGCTCGGGGCGGTCAATTCCATTAACTGGGCCAGGATAGTGGCCCAGGTTGTCTATTATATTTACGCATATTTCAGAGTATGTGAAGAAACAGGGATTAAGATGGTTGATTTTTCGGTTCCAACAGGAAATTTCGGTGATATATTCGCAGGATATGTTGCAAAGCGTCTTTTGCCGGGTCATATACGGACCCTTGTTCTTGCTACAAACGAAAATGATCTATTGACCCGTTTTGTCTCAAGAGGAGATTACTCTTTAGGCAAAGTAGTCCAAACCAGCAGTCCGTCCATGGACATACAGGTGGCCAGCAATTTTGAAAGATATCTTTATTATCTGCACGGCGAGGATGCCCGGAAAACCAGGCAGGATATTGAAACTTTTTCAGAGACCGGTAAGATCGGTTTTTCAAGTGATCAACTTGATCAAATTCAATCCGTTTTTGCCACAAGAAGCGTGAATGAAACCGAAACCCTGGAAACAATTCGAAATTTCCATGAGAAGTATGGGTATGTTCTTGATCCGCATACAGCCGTGGGTGTTTGCGCGGCTGTTTCACATCCGGATTCATTTAACGAATCAAGAGAGAAACTCCCGATAATATCTCTTTCCACGGCACACCCGGCCAAGTTTGGAACGGCTGTAAAAAAGGCAATCGGCCGGGAACCGGTCAGGCCCGAAAGCCTGAAAGGACTTGAAGACAGAGAGACCAGATGCAAGATCCTTGATGCCGAAGTCGATGCAGTGAAGGAATTTATCAGGGAAAATGCGTTATAAAAGGATGGCCTTGTCATTAATTCGCTCGGCCACTACAGCCGGAAGTTTTGCATGGGGAATAGTATCAAAGTACTTCGACAGGTCTGCGTCGATAACTTGACGATGTCCTGTCAGCAGTGCCTTGGTGATTACGTCGACTGCATCATGGGCTGACCGTTTTGGGCGAAAGCCATAGGAGCTATCGCAAAAATCGGCCTCAAAAATCGGTTCGATCACAAGCTTTACTGCCATTACATGCCATCCCTGCTACCCCGAGAGATCAGCCGAGATGCTTCCGTTATCATATCTCGGCAACAGCGGCCTTCCCCATATGACCAGAGGGTCGGCATCTCCAATAAGTGACGAGGCTACATATAGG